>NZ_MCTY01000059.1:0-321 GCF_002873635.1 Shewanella sp. 10N.286.52.B9 | reverse complement strand
TACCATCGCTAAGTTATTGTTGTAAATCGAATATTTTCGCGAATACGTAAATAATGCTCAAAATACTGCCGGAAAAAGAATGCATCTTTGTTTACGAGGTCTATACAACACTTTAAAAAATTTCGCAGTAGACTGATATGTATGGGTTTTCTAGAATGTTACAAAATTATCGATGCGTAAAAAGCTCATTTTACGCATCCTTTGGCGTCAGAATTATCTCAATTTGAAGAAAATCAGTTATACCTGTATAGGTAACCAGTCATTTGGACGACAAGTAAGGCGGTCATAATCGATTAGAAAAAGTGTAGTGGTATAGCGAAT
>NZ_MCTY01000058.1:0-72047 GCF_002873635.1 Shewanella sp. 10N.286.52.B9 | reverse complement strand
TGGCATACCAGCACCCATAATCTTGAAGAAATTGCCTGTAGCGATTGTCACACCATTCACGCAGCCACAGATCCTGCATTAGATAAACTGTCGGTTAATGACACTTGTACTTCATGTCACACCCAAGAAAAAGCCGACATGAACAAGCGCTCATCACACCCAATGAAATGGGACCAAATGACCTGTATTGATTGTCATGCACCTCACGGTTCAATGAGTGAAAACGCCTTAGTTAAGCCAACCGTTAATGACACCTGTTATAGCTGTCACGCTGAAAAACGTGGTCCCTTCCTATGGGAACACGCGCCAGTCACCGAAAGCTGTGTGTCATGTCATAACCCCCACGGCAGCGTCAACGACAATATGCTTGATAGCCGCGCACCGCAGTTATGTCAGCAATGTCATGCACCTGATGGTCATGCCTCTCGCGTCGTACCTGAGCCGGGAATGGATGCCTTTGGTGGTGGAAAAAGTTGCCTTAACTGTCACAACCAAATTCATGGTTCTAATCACCCAGCTGGCAGTCTGCTGCAACGCTAATGGAGAGCAAGATTATGTCATTTAAATTGAATCTTATTACCCTGTCACTGCTGGCGGTATCGACCTCTGGCATGGCAGCTAACTTCGGGGTTGGCAACGCCAATACCACCGCGGTTAATACCCATAAATATGAATGTAAACGCTGCACTAACCTAGTCGGTTATAGCGGTGAAGTCAGTGTTGCTGCCGGGTATAACGACATCGGCGATATTCACGCTGGTAATGCCTTAGGCACTGCCAAAGATGGCGGCATTGCTGCCGTCAGTGGTGATGTGCGCTACCAAAGCGAGTCAGGGTACCAAGCCCGAATTCAAGCCCATCAGCTAGGCATGGATAATGGCTTTGCTCACGTGTCTGGCGGTAAAGCTGGCTTGTATGAATTTAGCCTCGATTATGATGCGATTAAAACCTATAAAGCCGGTGATGTAGAAAGCAGTCTATGGCACAACGATGGCATGTTAACCCCATCTGATGCCATCAACAGCTTCGACTTAGCTCAGCGCCGCGAAAAAGTGGCCCTAGGCATGGAGTACGGTCAAGACTTCTATGGCGCCTTTGTGAAATACAGCCAAGAAGATAAAACCGGCCATAAATCAGCCAGCCTGGTATCACCAAGCCCGATTAACTTCGGCTTACCAACCGATTCTCGCACTAAGCAGTTAGATGCTGGGGTGAACTTATCTGGTGAAAACTGGCTCACTGAGTTGAGCTACTTTGGCAGTTATTATCAAAATAATATCGACCACTTAAGCTTGCCTTATGCCAATGATGTGTACTCAGCAGCGCCAGATAACCAAGCCCACCAGGTGGCATTATCAGGTCAGTACCAGCTCAATCGCACCGTGATGAACGGCCGCATTGTGACAGGCCGTATGATACAAGATGACAACCTCATTCAAGTAACGGGTAACCCGCTACAAAACTGGGATGGTCAAATTGACACCCTTGATGGTCGTTTTGCGCTGACCTCGATGCTCACTAACCGTTTACGTTTAGGCGGCAGCGTTGATTACAGTAAGCGTGATAATAAAAGCTCAACCGCTGAATTTGCCCAATACAACTTCAATAGCTTAACCGGGGCCTTTAGACAAAATACCCCGCAAGATATTGAACGTAACACCTATAAAGTCAATGCCAGTTACCGCATCGCCAGTGGCTACCGCTTACAAGCCGGATACAACCGCAAAGAAGTGGAGCGTACCTTCAGTGACCGCGAGCAAACAAATGACGACAACCTATGGCTAAAATTCAATGTCCGCGCCTTAGACAAGGTTAATTTTAACCTTAAGGCCGAGCACGCTAATCGCAGTGGCTCTGACTATGAAGCCAATGAGCTGACCTCATCTGAAAATAACGCCCTACTGCGCAAGTACTACTTAGCTGACCGCACCCGCAACGCCGTTGAATTAAAGGTGAACTACACCCCTATCAACTGGATGAGTCTGGATATCAGCACCCGTTATGCCCAAGACGAGTATGACGATACCCAAATCGGCCTGACTGAATCTGAAGATTACGGTTATGACGCTAACCTTAACATCGCCTTTAATCAGCATGTTGATGGTTATGTGTTTGCTGGGCAGCAATGGATTAACTCAAGCCAAGCAGGCAGCCAAAGCTTTGGCGCAGCAGATTGGATGGCTGACATTGAAGATGAATTTATCAACTTAGGCGCAGGCGCAAGCTATAGCGGTTTAATGCAAAACAAGCTCACCTTAGGGGTGGATTACTTATTTAGTAACTCTGTCAGTAACACTGATGTCACCGCCGATACCACTAATCCGTATGGGGATTACTACTCATACAACCACAGTGCCAGCATGTACGCCGATTACGCCTTGAGCGAGCAAATGGCACTGAAATTAACTTACCGCTATGAACGCTATTTCGATACCGATGCAGCCAACGTAGGGGTCAATGATATTCCGGGGATGATTACTCTGGGCGATATCAACCATAACTACAACGCACACCAAGTGATGTTGTCGTTTACCTACCAATTGCGCTAAGCCGCATCGTTAATGCTACGAGAGGATATACCAATGGAACGTAGAAGTTTTTTAAAAGCCAGTGCCGCATTAAGCTGCGCAGCAACGGTAACCGGTTGTAAAACCAGTTCAGATGATGCCAATGTCACCCCAACTCCGCCACCTGTTGATGAGAAAATAGATTGGTCTTGCTGCACTTGTAACTGTGGCCATAACTGTCCATTAAAAGTTATTACCGTTGACGGTAAAATTACTCGTGTTGAAACCGATGATGTCGGTGGTGATGAGTTTGGTACGCACCAAGTGAGAGCCTGTTTAAAAGGTCGCTCAAGCCGTAAAAAAGTTTACTCTCCAGACCGACTTAACGGTCCGATGAAACGTGTTGGCCCACGTGGTCATACGAGCAGTTTCGTTCCTTGTTCATGGGATGAAGCTTTCAGCACCATCGCTGAAAACCTTCAAAAAGTGTACAACGAAGCGGGCCCTTCAGCGGTATATCCTCATTACGGAACCGGCCGCCTATACGCTAATTATTCTGGCGGTGACTGGCGCTGGGCAGGTCAATGGGGCGCTAAATTATTATGTGAGATGGGCGGCTACTTAAGCCACTACGGTACTTATAGTTCATCACAACAATTAGCTGCTATGTCGCATACTTATGGTGGGAATGCTTCAAGTACTTACACTGAAATGTTCCACAGTGATTTAGTGGTCGCATTTGGTTTTAACCCTGCTGAAACTCGTATGAGTGGCGGTGGCGGTACTTATGATTGGAGTACTTGTACAAAGGGTAAAAAGGTCATCATGATCGACCCTCGCTACTCTGACTCATCTTTGGGAAAAGAAGACAAATGGCTGGCGATTCGTCCAGGTACTGATGCAGCGCTATGTGAAGCTGTTGCCTATGAGATTATTAACCAGGGCAAAGCTGATAAAGCCTTCTTAGACAAATACAGCATCGGTTTTGATAGCGATACCTTACCTGCAACTGCAAAAGCTGGGAGCGATTATAAGTCACACATCCTAGGTTTAGGTGAAGATGGTATTGCGAAAACCCCACTTTGGGCTGAAAAAATTACCGGTATTGCAGCTAGTGATATAGAAGATCTAGCACGAGATTTGATGAATGCATCAACCCCATTTATCTGCCAAGGCTTAGGTCCACAACGCCATGCTATTGGTGAGCAAAGCGTACGTTCAATTGTAATGCTACCTCTACTACTAGGTAAGGTGGGCATTCAAGGTACAAACTCTGGTACCTGGCCTGGTCACGGAAGAAGTTCAATTAGCCTTTCTCCTAAAGGTAATAATCCTTACCCTGGCAGCATTTCGTTCTTCACTTGGAGTGATGCTATTGAGCGTGGTACTGAGTTCACGCCTGAGAAAGATGGCTTAAAAGGCGTTGATAAACTTGATAGTAATATCAAATTCATTTGGAACTATGCAGGCAACGCACTGATAAATCAGCATTCAGATTCATTTGCAACACATGAGCTTTTAGCTAGCAGAGAAACGGATGAGCTATTTATTTTAGTACACGATGTCTTTATGACACCAAGTGCAAAATACGCCGATATCCTGTTACCTGATTTCACTGATTTAGAACATACCGATGTCAGTGCATTTGGTGGGACTAACCAAGAGACGGTTATTCCTATGACTACTTCTGTAGACAGCCCTGTAGATGCTAAAGGCTGCTTTGAAGTGACCTATGAAATAGCGAAACGCTTGGGTAAAGAAGGCGCTGTATTTGAGGGTAAAGATTACAACCAATGGTTAACTGAGCTTTATCAGCGCGATCAAGCTAACAATACCAAACTACCAGATTATAAAGATCTTGTAGAAGGCGGTTTATATAAAATAGCCAACCCTGAATTTAAAAACATCGCATTTAGTGCATTCTTCTCGGATCCAGATGCAAATAAATTAAACACGCCAAGCGGTAAAGTTGAAATTTACTCAGAAACATTAGCTGAAATGTCAACGAGTTGGGATCTACCTGAAGGTGACTCTATTCCAGCTATCCCTATGTATCATAAAACTTGGGAAAGCTACGAAGACACTGAAACACGTGAGCAATACCCGCTACAGCTAATTGGTCATCATACCAAAAGTCGCACTCATTCTAGTTTCCATAATATTAAATGGCTTCAAGAGTCCTATGAAGATGCCGTGTGGATCAACCCTAAAGATGCAGCTGAACGCGGTATCACTGATGGCGCTAAAGTTGAAATTAAAAATAGTCGAGGCAGTGTCATTATTGCCGCTAAAGTCACTCCATTGATCATGCCAGGTGTCACCTCGCTGGCTCAAGGTGCTTGGTTAAATAGCGATAACTTGACTGGCAAAGTCGACATTGGTGGCAACGTTAACTCATTAACCAAATATCACCCAACACCTATTGGTAAATGTAACCCACAACACACTAACTTAGTTGAAATCCGCCTAGCATAACTGACGGTAACGAGAAGATATTATGAATAATTCTACCCAATATGGTTTTCATATAGATACACAAAAATGTAGTGGTTGTAAGACATGTCAAATTAGCTGTAAAGATAAGAATGATATCGATATAGGGCCACTTTTACGCCGCACTTATAAGTATGGCGGCGGTAGCTTCCAAGAAGTCGCTGATGGCGTATACATTAATGACGTATTTGCTTACTACGTTTCTATTAGCTGTAACCATTGTAATACTCCTGTTTGCGTAAAAAGCTGCCCAACAGGTGCGATGCATAAGCGCCGTGAAGATGGTTTAGTCGACATTGCAACAGATCTTTGTATTGGTTGCTCTAGCTGTGCACGTGCTTGTCCATATGATGCACCACAGCTGGATACTCGACGTAAAGTAATGACTAAATGTGACGGCTGTAAAGACAGAATTGCACTTGGTAAAAAACCGTCTTGTGTTGAGTCATGCCCACAACGTGCGTTGGACTTCGACACTATTGACATCCTAGAGCAAAAATATCCAGAGGCTGTAAGAGGTGAAGCAAATCCACTACCAAGTAGTAGCATTACTGACCCTAACTTACTGATCACCGTTAATCGTTATAATGACCGCTCTGACGGTTCGATTCAAAACATAAACGAAGTGTAAGCCTTGTAAGTAATAAAGCATGGGTGGGTATCACCCATGCTTACTTTAAGTGAAAATAACTACAGAGATAGAAATGAACCAAGTCGACTTTGAAAATTCAGCTGCTATCTGTAATGTACTATCTTGTATGCTATTAAATACGCCTACTGAAAATATGTATCAACGCATTAACGATGAAATCATCTTAAACTGGCCTCAGCTGATCACGCCTACAGAAGATATTTGCGATGAAATGAAACGTTCGTTGAACAAACACAGTTTCACTGAATTGCGAAATGATTTTAACCAACTCTTTGTTGGTCCTGGCGTTAAATCGGCTTACCCATGGGGCTCTGTTTACACAGATAAAGATAACCTAGTTTGTGGGCAAAGTTGTGTTGAATTTGAACAGTTTTGCAAACGAAATAAAATCGACGTCACACCACCTCAAAAAGGGCCAAGTGATCATATTGGGTTAATACTTGCGGTACTTGCAAATTTGCTCAGTGAAAATAGATCCGATTTGGCATCTATGCTCATCTGCGATCACTTAAAGCCATGGTTACCTCAATTTATTCGATGTGTCGATACACATTCACAAACTGAGTTCTACCGCGGAGTCGGTCTGTTAATCGGTATCACTCTGAACGATTTACAAATAAAACTCCAAACAGAAAATTCATAAACCAGCGTCATAAACCAGCGTCATAAATCAGAGTCATAAATCAGAGTCATAAATCAGAGTCATAAAACATTGGCTTAAAAAACAGCCAACAGATAGGACTACCATGAGAGCAATTAACCAAATTTGATTGCTCTTAATATTTTAAAAGCAAAGCTCACAGCATGCCATTCTGCGCAAATGTGGCCCAGACATAACCTAAAAGAAATGACTTGTAGCCATTATCAGCTAATGCATACTGTCCAATTTGGATCTGGATGCACAGCCAGTAAGCCCCCCCCCCTCTTTCATATCACAACTAAAAATGGCTATGTAACGTATAACTTCGTAAAAATGCGTTTGCTGTCGTAAAAATGTTCACCTGCTAAGCTATTTTCATAAACTCATCATTACGCCATTGGCGATCCTCTTAATACCCAGTATATTTACCATTCGTTGATTCATTTATTCAAGGCTAGCAACGTGAAAACCAATCTCATCACCCCTGAAGGGATGACCAAACTCAAAACTGAGCTGAACTATTTATGGCGTGAATATCGCCCTGAAATCACCAAAAAAGTGGCTTGGGCGGCGAGCCTTGGTGACCGCTCCGAAAACGCTGACTACAAAGAGAATAAACGTTTATTACGACAAATTGATGGCCGAGTGCGGTTTTTACGTAAGCGTATCGAAAACTTAAAAGTGGTTGAGTATGCTCCTGAGCAAGAAGGTAAAGTGTTCTTTGGCGCTTGGGTCGAAATTGAAAATGATGCTGGCGACACACTGGCATTTCGTATAGTTGGTCCCGATGAAATTTATGGCGATGCCAAAGGCTATATCTCCATTGATTCACCCATGGCGCGGGCATTATTGAAAAAAGAAATCGATGATGATGCCGTTGTTCCCACCCCCAATGGCCCCCAAGATTGGTATATCAATAAAATATCCTACACCGTTTAGCTAATAGAAAACCTCAAAGCCTCAAACAAAAGTAGAATTTTGCACTGCAAAGCATGCAGTTTAAGGCTGTTTTAGCGACTAAAATTTGCCCTATAGATATATTTAACTAGACTTAAAGTTGTATTTATTTAGCTGGCCTTAACGATATATAGTGCTTTAGCGCTTAGTTTTTAATCTTGGTTCAAGCGCTGATAATAGTACTGTCTATAGCCAAATCGCTGAGCTTTCAAGCAAAAGTCCATTCTCCCCCTAATACCTGCATGGAAGCGAGCTTTGAATAAGATGAATAAAAGGATTTTTTATGTACAGTAAAATCTTTTGGGCTGTTGGACTGCTTGTTGTTAGCTTTAAGCTAATGGCGCTGAGCTATGTACCGCAAAATATTGTCGGTAACTGGCTCAATCAGCAAACAGATTACATTGAGCTATTACAAATCAATGAAGACGGCTCCTACCTGCAACTGGGGCTTGACCTACTCCAGCCTGAAAATAGCTTTGCCGAATGGGGCAGTTATACCTTATCTGAAAGCAGCAACTTTGCTGACTTACCGCTGATCATTAGTTTTAACCCCACCTTCAGTAATAATCCTGCAGAAGGCTTGATAACATTGCTCACTGACCGTAGTAAAAGCCATGTCTATATCAATGCCAGTGCCAGTGCCGAGCGCTTACAGCTCAATATGGACTCCCAAAGCGACAGCTCAATTGATGTCATTATTGAATATCATCAGCTGCAGGCTCAAAGTATTGAAGGTTATTGGTACAATCAGGAGTTCGATGATTTATTTGCGGTATTGATGCTCAATAATGGCTTGTATGTGCAATTACAAATCAACTTGGATCATGATGATGAAAATACCGGCATGGAGTGGGGTCAATATCAACACCAAATGGACTCAGGCGAAGTCTACTTTCAAGCTGAATACGATGATAACCAACAAATCGGCTTTAACCGCTTAAATGATATCGCCGCTGCCGCGTTTAATATTAAGCTGCACGATAACCAGCTTATTTTTTTATTGGACAGTAATGATGATGGCGTGATTGACTCCTGTTCAACCTTATTGCGTAAAAACTGATTTAGTTACAATTTCCCTTAATCAATTTAATGCCATTAAAATCACTTTTTTTCATAGACTTAATCCTTGTTATTGATCATATTACCCCTCACAATTAGCAAACAATTCATCCAGCGCTTGTTTGCACTCTTATAAAGTCGCTATATTTAGCTTAATAACTGTATTTAGTGCCGAAATTTAGCCAAAGGATATGTCATGGGCCAAGAAACATCTAAAATTCTCGTTGTCGATGATGACATGCGACTCAGATCATTATTGGAACGTTATCTGCTGGAGCAAGGTTACCAAGTTCGCAGTGCAGCAAATGCCGAGCAAATGGACCGCTTATTAGAGCGAGAAAACTTCCACCTGTTAGTGTTAGATTTAATGCTTCCCGGTGAAGATGGATTATCGATTTGTCGCCGCTTACGCCAACAAGAAAATCCCATTCCTATTATTATGCTGACCGCCAAAGGCGACGAAGTTGACCGTATTATTGGTCTAGAGCTTGGCGCTGATGATTACTTACCTAAGCCGTTTAATCCGCGGGAATTGCTCGCACGTATTAAAGCCGTTATGCGCCGTCAAACGGCTGAAGTACCAGGTGCGCCAGCGCAACAAGAAGAAGTCATTAGCTTTGGTGAGTTTTCCCTTAACCTCGCCACTCGTGAGATGTTTCATGAAGATAAAAGCATTGCCTTAACCAGTGGCGAGTTTGCGGTATTAAAAGTGTTGGTTTCACACCCTAGGGAGCCACTATCGCGGGACAAACTAATGAACCTTGCCCGTGGCCGTGACTACTCTGCACTTGAGCGCTCAATTGACGTACAAGTATCCCGTCTGCGCCGCTTAATTGAAGTCGATGCTGCTAATCCCCGCTATATCCAAACGGTTTGGGGTTTAGGTTATGTGTTCGTGCCTGACGGCACCGCTCGAGGTTAAGCCTTATTAGCCAAGCTCAAGCCATAAAACTGAAGTGGTGGCAGCGTTTCCTGCCACGTAATTCATTCAGTCAAACCGTACTATTAATTGGTAGCTTGCTACTGATTAATCAGTTGGTGTCTTATTTATCTGTGACGGTTTATTTCATTAAACCCAGTTACGAACAAATCAATCAACTGATCGCACGGCAAATCAACTTATTATTTATTGATGGCGTAGAGATCAGCCGTGAACACCTCACCATTGTCGATGCCCTAAACGCCAAAGTGCGTGACGATGAGATGAAAGTCTATAACCAACAAGGCGCCATTGAAGCTGGGGTAGACAGTGCGACCTACTATGGATTTTTATCTGCACAAATGTCTGAGTATTTAGGCGGAGAAGCAGAAGTGCGCTTTTCCCAAGGGACTCAGTTAGAAGTGTGGATCCGTCCACCTCAAGCCACCTCGGTGTGGATTAAAGTACCGCTGACTGGCCTAAACGAAAATGATTTATCGCCACTGACCTTATATTTATTGGTTATTGGCGCCTTAAGTGTCGCTGGAGGCTGGTTATTTGCTCGGCGTCTTAATAAACCACTTAAACGCCTACAGCGAGCGGCCTTTACAGTATCAAAAGGGGAATTTCCTGCGCCATTGCCCTTAAGCGGCTCTTCTGAAATCGTTGAAGTGACTCACGCCTTTAATCAAATGTCTCACAGCATGAAGCAGTTGGAGCAAGATCGCGCGCTATTGATGGCGGGGATTTCCCACGATTTACGCACACCACTGACTCGTATTCGCCTAGCATCTGAAATGATGGTGGAAGAAGATCAATATCTAAAAGATGGCATCATCACCGATATTGAAGACATGGACGACATCATTAATCAGTTTATTGCCTATGTGCGCCATGACCAAGAAAGCGCCCGGGAACCCAATGATATCAACCGCCTTATTCGCGAAATCGCCCAACAAGAAATGCATCGACAAGGTGATATCGAGCTGCAATTGCAAGAAGGCCCTATGGTGTCCTTTCAAAGTGTGGCCATTAAACGGGTATTAAGTAATCTTGTTGAAAACGGCTTTCGCTACGGTGGCGGCTGGATAAAAATTAGCTCAATCCATAAAGCCAAATACGTCAGCTTTATTGTTGAAGATAATGGCCCTGGTATTAATGAAACTAAAATTGATGAACTATTCCAGCCATTTACCCAAGGCGATAGCGCTAGGGGCTCTGTGGGCTCGGGGTTAGGTTTAGCGATAGTTAAACGTATTATCGATAGGCATCACGGTAAAATCCTCCTTAAAAACCGCCCAGAAGGCGGGCTGCATGCCCAAGTGTGGCTGCCTATTAGCCGTCATTAATACCCAAAAATAAGCATAAAAAAAAGCGACTCATAGAGTCGCTTTTTTAGTTAAGCCTCAGCCATTATAAATCAGCATGAGGGCCAAATACTTCATAATGCAGTTGTGATTCTGGCACATTAAGCGCTAATAATTGCTGCTTAACGGCTTTCATAAAACCAATAGGACCACAGAAGTAATATTGCCCATTGGGTAACATATGCTCAGCGATTTTTTCGAGTTCTACAGTACCTTCAAAATCAAAATCTTCTGCTGGTAAATCCTGTGCTGCTGGCTCACGATACCAAACATAGCTTTGCAGCTGCTCATTAGCGATTGTCTTTGCCTTAATTACCTCTTTAAAGCCATGTACTGCGCCATTATCACAAGCATGTATCCAAGTGATGTTATTTGCGTATTTTTGAGCAATAAGCTGGTTTAACATGCTCATCATCGGCGTTTGACCCACACCTGCTGAAATCAGTATCACAGGGCTTTCTTCTGCTATCAGCGAAAAATCGCCCGCTGGCGCAACCACCTCAATGACATCACCTTGCTGATAATGATCATGGAGCAGATTAGATACTTTACCGCCCGCTTCTCGCTTCACACTGATGCGATAAGTATTGCGATTAGGCGCATCTGATAACGAGTACTGACGAATTTCTTTAAATTCAAGTTCATCATGCTCAAGCGATACACTCAAGTATTGACCAGCAATAAAGTCGATCACTTCTTTACCATCTTCAGGCACTAACAAAAACGAAGTGATCAGCGTTGATTCTGGGGTTTTCGACTTTATGACAAAACGGCGAGTCCCTTCCCAGCCACCTTGAGCCTGTGCTGTTTGCAGGTAAAGCTGAGCTTCACGGTTGATGAAGATTTCAGCAAGGAAACCATAAGCCTTACCCCAAGCTGTTAAGACTTCTTCAGTAACGGCATCGCCACCTAACTCTTCTAGGGTTGCTAATAAGTGGCCACCAACAATGGCATATTGCTCAGGTTTAATTAAAAAACCCGTATGCTTATGAGCAATGCGCTCAACAGCTGAGCCTAGCACGGCAAGATTATCGATATTTTTTGCGTATGCGGCCACCGCACTGAATAAGGCAAGCGGTTGTCCGCCAGAATGCTGATGGGTCAAGTTAAATACATCTTTTAACTCGGGATTATGTTCAAACATACGTTGATAAAAATGCGTCGTCAGCGCAGGACCAGCTGACTCTAATAAGGGAATGGTGCTTTTAACAACGTCAATCGTATGTTGATCTAACATAAACAACCTCTAATATGTATTCATAATGCATGTTTTGATAGATATTAAACATGCATTTGATTTAGATCAATGTTTTTCGACTCTTTTATCCTTGAGTGATTAGAAAAATAGCAATTCAGTATAAGCCAAATAAAAAAACCAGCGACATCAGCGCTGGCTTCATTAATTGACGACTCATAGCTACAACTCAGGCATACAAATCAGCCAAGCTGATAGAAGCATTCTTACATGCAGTTTTACAGAGCGCTCAATATCGCTTCTGCAGTACTGACTTCAAAAGACTTTGGCGCTTCCACATTTAAGCTGGTTACCACACCATTATCGACAATCATCGCATAACGCTGGGAGCGAATACCGCCAAAGCCTGCGGTATCCATATCTAAACCTAATGCTTTGGTAAAACTTGCATCGCCATCTGCTAGCATCATGAGTTCACTGGCATTTTGCGCATCCCCCCAGGCTTTCATTACAAAGGCATCATTGACAGATACACAAGCAATGGCATCAACCCCTTTAGCTTTAAGTTGATCAGCAAGCACCACAAAACCCGGTAAATGCGCTTCTGAGCAAGTGGGTGTAAAAGCACCCGGTACAGCAAATAACACCACCTTTTTACCAGAAAATAACGTACTAACATCATGACTTACCATGCCTGTTGCGGTTAATTCGCCTAAGGTGCCTGCCGGTAACGTGTGTCCTTGTTCAATCATGGTAAATCCTTATTTATTGAATAATGTGCTCAACAGCATAGCGCTAAAGCGGCGTTACAAACACTGAGTAACTGTATGGGCTTTAGCTGTTGTTCGCCTTGAGCTTATTGTGAGCTCACTTTAACCGATATCGGTTTTAGTGCTCGATATGCATGTCGACAGCCTTTGCCACAACCCAGCAAACAAAGTTCACATATCAGTGATAATAAAAAACCGAGCACTAAACCTATGGTTATCGCCCGTGTATCGAGCATGATGGTATGGCTAAAGTTGTGCCATACCTCTTGGCGTATATCTTCCATTGGCGTAAATGCCACTTGTTCAAAACCACTAAAAGCCGTTTGATTGAACTGCATAAGTGCCCCATTTAGCAACTGATAACGTTGATAAATGGCTTGAATACTGTCGCCACCAGCACTAAACACTTGGTCAGGGTTATGCTGATAATGGGCTATGAGCTGTTGAATATCACCAGCAAAAAATCGATCTGCATCTTGCTCAAACTCGGCTAAACTCAATTTTGCTTCTTGGGTATGAGCTTGCAATCGCTGACCATACTGATCGACAAATGCAGGCACTTGCACCCCAAGTAATACCCCAGAAACAAATAATATTAAGCGTAAATAATCGAATACAGATTTCATAATGGAGCATGACCTTTAAATGAGTATGACGGCTAAATCACCACAGTAAGTCGTTCGCGCTTCTATGTAGCAAACGGTAAGCTGAAAGCTATATCTACCAGATTAGCCACAAATAGAAAGCGCTTTATCATTAAAAGCGGGTAACAGCACAAGATTAACCTTGCAAACATAGGTTCCAGCAGTTTGATAAGCCCCTCTCTTTAATACGTCACTCAAATCAAACTAACATTACATAATTTTATCATTACAATAATTATTGATAATTTTTTATTAAAACCTCATCTCTATACAATGCGCGCATCAAATTTAGCACCGTTAATGAGAAATGCACTATGAGCAACCACGATGACAGCAGCAATGCTAAAAGTAACGACTTAAACCTAGGCCGCAGAAACATGCTAAAAACAATGGGCGTGGGCGTTGCAGCCGCTGTTGCCGCCACTACTGCCGCATCAGTTATGGCAGCCACAGGCACTGAGCCAACCAAGCTTGCTGGCGCTATGGGTAATGATAAATTCAATACCAATAATCCCTACCCACGTACTTTTTCTCATATCGGGGTGTCAGTACCTAATCTAGAGGAAGCGGTTAAGTTTTATAGTGAAGTCCTCGGCTGGTACGTGATCATGGAACCTACCGAAGTAAAAGAAGATGACAGTGCAATCGGGGTTATGTGTACCGACGTATTTGGCGCAGGCTGGGAACGCTTCAGAATCGCTCACATGTCTACGGGCGATCGCATTGGCCTTGAACTGTTTGAATTTAAAAATCAGCAAAACCCTGAAGATAATTTTGAATATTGGAAAACTGGTATTTTCCACTTTTCAGTTCAAGATCCAAACGTTGAAGAATTAGCGGAAAAAATTGTTGCTGCTGGCGGTAAAAAACGTATGAAAGCACCACGTTATTACTTCCCGGGTGAAAAACCATACCGCATGATTTACATGGAAGATCCATTCGGAAATATCATCGAAATTTATAGCCACAGCTATGAACTACAATATTCTAGCGGTGCTTATAGCTAAATCGAGCTAAAAGCCAAAGCTCGGTAAAGGCTAAATCTAGGTAAAAGACAAAGGAGGCATTATATGCCTCCTTTTTTGATTTTTAGCTCACCGCTAAAGCTTAGCTTAACAACAAGCCTGACTGTGACGATGAAAATCGATTACAGAAAACAGCATTTTGGTAGCTTTACTTTAAGTAAGCTTACTCGTGCTTTAAGCAATGCTCTATGGCTTTACCCATGGTTGACATTATGCAGTACAAATGAGCACCCCTAGTGACAGCAATGTTAACCATTAGATTGTGTCGATGTTTTTATAGTCAAGCAATTGCGTAACCTTGTAGCAATATCACACCTTTAGCAGCCCCATTGGCTAATTAACACCTTAATTTAGTTTAATAATACTAATGCCTGCCCACTTTTACTTTAATAACAACGACCCCTATGAAATCTTATTCATTAAAGCACAAAATACTTATACCTGTACTAATCGCATTATCGATGGTGATAACGCTGCTATCTTGGCTTAGTTACTCCAATCAAAAAACCATGCTTATGCAGACTAATCTTGAGCAAGTTCAGCGCTTAAGTGCTCAGCAAGCCCAAAGGATCAGTGAGTGGTTAGACAGCAGAAAAGATATCGTCAATGCGATGGGCGACAAAGCCAACAGCAACACACTTGATGCTTTGCTTCAGGCGAAGCAATCTGGTCGTTTTGAATCAACCTACTTCGGTAAAGCTTCAGGCGAAATGATAGATTCAGATCAAAGTATTGATTTCAGCGATTACGACCCACGTCAACGCCCTTGGTATCAGCAAGCTAACTCAGAACAACAATTAATAATAACCACGCCTTACCTTGATGCTTTTTATAATACTTTGGTTGTAACCCTTGCCACACCAACGATCAATGGTGTGGTAGCTGGGGATCTATCCATTAATGACTTGGTTAATGATGTCAAGCAAATGAAACTACCTTCGAACGGTTTTGCCATCATGATCCACCGAGACGGTACGGTTATCGCCTATAAAGACTCAAGTAAAACCATGGGCCATATCCGCGCCATTGATAACGACCTTGATTACAGCCTTTTGCAGCAAAATCGTCGCGCAAATGAACTCATGTCGATTCACTTCGCTCCTGAAGACAAAGATAAACTTATCTGGCTAGAAGCAATCCCTAATACTGACTGGGAACTTATCCTCGTACTTGACCAAGCAACCTTGGAAGCGCCACTTAAATCATTACTCCTGACCCAGCTCGGTATTGCTGCCATTATTTTACTGGTAAGCATGGTGTCTATTTCTTTGATGATGAGTCGCTTACTTGCGCCTTTATCAAAAGTGTCACAAGCATTAGCCCACATAGCTCAAGGCAATGGCGACTTAACCCAGCGTATTGAAATTGAGAGTAAAGATGAAGTCGGAACACTGGCTGAAAATTTCAACTTATTTGTACATAGTCAGCATCAGCTGATTACTCAAATCCGTCAGGTAGCTCATGAACTTGACCAAAAAGCGGATCAAAGCTTGGGCAATTCACATGAAGCAGCAAAAGAGCTACAAGTGCAGCAACAAGAAGTCACTATGGTTGCCACTGCCGTAACCCAAATGGCCAGTGCCACCAACGAAATTGCTTCAAATGCGGAAAATACTGCAGCTGCAGCGCAGCAATCAAGCACAAGTAGTTTACAAGGGCAAAGTTTGGTTGATAACACTCGCCAGTCAATCAATTTGCTGGCAGATGAAGTCACTCAAGCCACTGATGTGATTGGCGATTTAAGCCGTCATGCTCATTCAATTTCAAGTATTTTGTCGACGATTCAAGGCATTGCTGAACAAACAAACTTACTGGCATTAAATGCCGCCATTGAAGCTGCCCGTGCAGGCGAACAAGGCCGAGGCTTTGCAGTGGTGGCTGATGAGGTCAGAGTACTATCTCGACGCACCCAAGATTCAACCCAAGAGATACATCAAACTATTGAAACCTTGCAAAAAACCACTTCAAGAGCAGTAAGCTTGATGCAAACCAGTCAATCCTTAGCCGCTAACAGTGTTACCGATGTTAATGAGGCCACTAACGCGATTGGTGAGATCACCCAAGCAGTAGCGTTAATTTCAGACATGGCCAGTCAGATTGCCACTGCTGCTGAAGAGCAAACCCAAGTCACCAATGAAATCACCCAAAATACGGTAGCGATTAAAGACGTCACCGATGAAATTAGCCTTGCTGCTGCAGAAAGCTTACAGCAAGCGCAAGATTTGAAGCTGCAAGCAAAGTCGTTAAATAATTTGGTGGCAACATTCATCCTGTAACAAGCCATTTGAGGATTAACACCAATACCTATAATGCTTGGTTATAGGTATTGGTCGGCGCCAATATTGGAGGCATTGATAAGTGTTACTGACTAGGCATATGCTCCACCAGCAAGTCGATAAAGCGGCGAACTTTTGGGGATAAATGCTTACGGCTGGGATAAACCGCATATATGTCGATTTGAGGTTGAATGTAATCTTCAAACAGTATGCTGAGCTGTTGCTTTTCAAGCGCTGCTGTTAAGTAAAATGAGGGTAAGCGGCAAATACCGTGATGATCGAGCACCATCGCCAGTTCCATATCGGCATTATTACAACCAATCACTTGCGCCACAGTTACCGTTTCTGAGCGACCATCAGCATGTTCAAACAGCCAGCGATCTGGCTGCTTTAAATTGCTATAGCAAATACATTGGTGCTCAGTTAACTCGCAGGGTACTTGCGGGGTTCCGTGTGTGGCAAGGTATTGCGGTGTTGCCACAACATGCGCATGAAATTGACCAATACGTTTACAGATTAAACTCGAATCAGTTAATTGCCCAGTGGCTCGAATCGCTAAATCATAGCCCTCTTGTACTAAGTCCACATGGCGATCGCTAAAATCAATGTCTAGCTTTACCTCGGGATACATGCGCATATACAAAGACAAAATGGGTTGTAAATATTGCAAGCCAAAGGTCACTGGGCAGCTAATCTTTAGAGTGCCGTTGGGGGTCATTAAGCTGCTATCGATCATATTAATTGCCGCTTGGGCATCGGCGACCATTTGCTGACATTGCTGATAAAACAGCTTGCCCTCGGCGGTTAAACTCAGCGAACGCGTGCTGCGATGCAATAATCGAGTATTAAGCCGCTGCTCTAATTTTGTGACAGTTTTACTGACATAAGAAGTGGAATGGCCGGTTTTTTCTGCCGCTAACGAAAAGCTCCCAAGCTCGATCACTTGGGTAAAAATCACCACACCATCAAATAGCTTTGTACCTTGATCCATCACGCTCGGCCATTGTTACTGCATTTGAGCCACTATAACGGCGTAATTCATTCCAATAAAGATTAAAATAGCTTAAAAAACCACTATTACGAGTCATTTGGAAACAATAAATATCCAACAACTAACTTAATCAATCCGCAAAAAAGCCGTACAGTAGCTTCATAAGTTAATAGCAAACACACTTTAGTCATCCATCGCTTTGGTTTTAGGTGTTTACAATATCAGCGATTTAAATAAGGCAATAACATGAAAATATTAGCATTTGCAGCAAGCAGCAGTCGTCATTCAATCAACAAAACATTGGCAAATTATGCCGCTAACTTAGCCGCTAACTTAGTCGATGGCGCGGAAGTAGAATTGTTAGATATTAACGATTATGAAATAGCATTATTTAGCGAAGATAGAGAAAAAGAGTTAGGCAAGCCTGCATTGGCACAAGCCTTTTTTGATAAAATCACCCAGGCAGATGCTTTAGTGATTTCATTTGCAGAGCATAATGGCTCTTACACTGCGGCCTACAAAAACCTGTTTGACTGGACATCACGTATTGATCAAAAACTGTTTCAAAATAAACCAACGGTCTTATTAGCCACTTCACCAGGCCCTGGCGGCGCTAACACGGTATTAACCGCCGCAACCACATCTGCGCCCTACTTTGCCGCTGATGTAAAAGGCACTTTGTCGGTACCCAGCTTTTATCAAAATTTTGATGTAGAAACAGGTACATTAACGAACCCAGAACTTGCCGAAAAACTCACTCAAGCCGTCAGCCAGCTCGCGAGTTAACTCTAATTCAAGATACTCGATAGCGCTGTATTATTGCCACAGCGTTATCTTGCTGATTTTTCTCATTGCTTTGAGTATCTAATTCAATTTCAGAATCAAGCACCCCACCATTGGCGATGATCATTTTTGCCGAGGCAAGATTGTGCTTATAACAATGAATATGCAGCTCATTGATGCCTTTACCCTTTGCCAATGCGATAGTTTGCGCCAGCAATTCAACCCCTAAGCCTTTACCTCGAAAACGCGGTCGAATACCGAGTCCAATATGGCCGCCACAATAACGAATATTATCATTGAGAGTTAAGCGTAAATTGGCGACACCTAAGAGCTCATCACCTTCCACTAACCAATAAGTTTCACAGGCCACATAACCTGCAGGTAAATTCTGCCCGCGGGCAAAGTCACTGATTTTTTCGAGCATTGCGCCAAAATCACTGTGGTCAAAATCAAGCGGAAACGGGTAGCGCTCTTCATCCCCTAGCTCGGTAATATAATCAATATAGCTTTGCTGGTAGTAGCCACTTGGCTTTACGAGTTGCAACAGGCTTCTCCTTGGATGATCTGACTGACACCAACAGCGCCTTATGGCTCTGTTGGTGTCGCCTTACTCGATTTTACTTACGACCCAGAATACGCAAAATTCTAAGGAACAAGTTAATGATATCCATATACAGGGCTGCAGCACTATCAATAGCATTATCTACTGTTTTCGGAATTTGATTGGCACGGCCCCAGTCATAGCCTATGTAGCCACAAAAAATCAGCACCACAATCCAATCTAATATGCCGTGATGAATACCAAACACGTATATTTCAATCAGCTCAACGACAATTACTAACAATAAAGCAATAGTTAGCGCACCAGCGATTTTGCTAAAAAACGCCGGAAATAACGTTCCTAGACACATCATGCCGATAGTCACTAGCCCTGTAATCCGAATGGCTTCTGATACTAATGCGGCATCATATTGGCTCACCACTAAATTAATAATGAAGCCAAATGGCACCACCACAAAGTTGTAGCCAGCAAAACTAACAATGGGTTTATCAGATGAGGAAAATAGATAAACACCCAAAAAGCATGACGCAAAATACCCGATAAAAAACACCCACGAATTAATATCTACAATTGCTTGCGGTGAAATATTTGTCACCATCCACCAATTAACGCCAAAGCCCCAGCAGAGTGTTAAGCCAATAACAAGATTATAAAAAGTGGGACTGATCAGGGTGTCGTCTGTATTGCGACGGTCAAAAACATTACTTTCCACAACAATATCCTTTCGTTGTTAATAGACGTTATTGAGCCATTAATGGCTCAATAACTGACAGCAGATTTACTTAATTAATCGCAAAGTATATGGCACGCGAAAGTTATCACCTTTTGATGTGGCAATCGCGCCCATAATGCAAAAGACCAAATGACAAACGCCCAATACCAAGGTAAATAACACCCCAATTAAAATGAAAGTAAGAATGAACGAAATGAAATAACCAATGGTGGCAGTAATTGACCAGTTCAGCGCCTCTTTAGACTGCTCTCTAAGGTATGCATCATCTTCTTTGACTAGATACAACACCAACGAGGGGATAAACCCAAAAAAGATGGTACCAATCCAGCACAACAGCGCCATATTTTTACTATCTTGTGAAATTTCATTTATCACTACGTCGGTATTTTCGCTCATTATTCATTCCTTTATAGACACCCAATGAACCCACTAAAACTGGGTGCAAGACTTTAGCGGTATTTAGTATTTAGTTCGTAGCAAATAGAAAAAGTAATAAACACTATCCAGCAGATCTGAAAGGATATGATTGATATCCATATCAGGGCTTAAAATAGTTGTCCTTTACTATCTATATTGATACTTAATGCCCAATAACAGCTTGATTAAAGCATCACAGTGGCACTCAAGGTTTAAAATATAACCACGATTGATATTAGCAAGTCAAATTAACCTTTTAAAACAGAACGATATAAACCATATTATCGCTTTATGAGTTAATAATTTCAGCCTAGGTCATCGATACTGGGTAATTGATACTGGGCATTTAATACTACTGGGCATTGGATAACAGCATCATAGTTTGGCTTTTTACTATAAAAAGCTGGCGAAAAAGATAAATATATTTCATTGATGCAAAAGGGAATACCGCCTAAAACGCTTGCTTTGCTCCTCCGCACAAAATAAACAAGATGTGATGTTAAAGTCTGCATAATTCAATTAATGTATCATCACTTATACCAAGTTATTTACCCCACTAAAAATAAAAAAGGTAAACAATAACAACGTGACCAATAATCAAATCAATAATAATAAAATCCACAATAATAACGTCGCAAAATCAGCGGCTTTAATGGGCACGCCAACAGCACAACTATCCGCATTACGGCTCATTTATTGGCTATTAAAAATAGGCTTGATCTTATTTACGACTCAGTTATTTGGCTTAACCGCCCCACCAATGGAACTCAACTTTATTCTTGCTGTTGAAGCTGTCTATGTCGCTATTGGCTTTCGCGTTCGTTACGCCATTAACCAAAACCAATTATTGTTTGCCACCTTATTGCTAGATACCCTATTTTGGATTATATGGCTGTATTGTACTGGTGGCTCAGCTAATGCCTTTATTTCATTGCTTTTATTGCCTATCGCCATCGCTGCTGTCATGTTGCCACAATGGGCCCCTTGGTGTTTGGCGCTTATTTCTACCGCCGCCTACAGTGCGATGATTTTTACTCAACCCGATCACAGCATGCACCATGGTATGGACATGAGTTCCCACTACTTAGGCATGTGGTTTAACTTTGTTATTTCAGCATTAGTACTCACCACCACGGTGGCGTTTATTGCTAAAAAAATTCGCCAAAAAAACGCCCAATTACATTACTTGCGCGAAGCGCAAATGCGCCAAGAAAAGCTATTGGCGCTGGGCACAGTATCAGCACAAATGGCTCACCAATTGGCTACGCCACTGGCCACTTTAAGGCTATTATTAGAAGAGCTTGGCGAAGATAATCAAGCGGGTCACTTACAGCTTGAAATGAATAAGGCGCTGAATCGCTGCGAGAAAAGCCTAACAGATTTAAGGCAGGCCACCGAGTCTATTCGATCGGAAAAAATGCACTCGCAAACCGTGAATAATTTAACCAGTAGCCTGCAAGAGCAAGTTAATTTACTCATGCCTGAAATTCAGCTGTCTTTAACCCTGGCTGACAACGCTGACCGAGTAGAAATTCTCACCGATATGAGTCTATTACCGGCATTATTGGCATTAATTGAAAATGCCGCCAGAGCCAGTCAGGAAAATATTCAAACCCAAAAAGTAGCGATAAAAATCACCTTAGATAAACAAGTTGGGCTAAGCATTGGCATTTACGATTTTGGTGAAGGTATGTCTGAAAGTTTGCTGGAAAAACTTGGCCATAAAATGATTGAAAGCCCCAAAGGCTTAGGGATTGCAGTGTTATTAAGCCATGCCAGTTTTGAGCGCTTAGGCGGCAAACTAACCCTACAACCCAACCCAGAGCAAGGCATGATTGCCACTGTAACCTTACCCATAGAAAAATAGGCTTATTAGGTATGAATAACTTACTCATTATTGAAGATGATAGCGCCTTAGCCGCCGTGCTCGCCAGCCGCTTAAGCCGTCATGGGTTTAACTGCGTGCAATGTAACAGTGCGGAGCAAAGCTTATTAAAAGCCCGCCAGCATGCACCGAGTCATATTTTATTAGACATGAAATTGGCCGATAAGAATGGTTTAGCGTTAATCACCCCGCTGCGCCAATACCTGCCTAACGCATTAATCGTATTACTAACGGGCTACGCCAGTATTGCCACTGCAGTTGAAGCCATCAGATTAGGTGCCGACAATTACTTAGCCAAACCCGTTGATACCCAAACCTTATTAAACGCCCTCAATGTTAGCCCCAATGAGCAAAATGAGCCGTTATTGTCTGAGCAGCCGATTTCGCCCAAGCTACTAGAGTGGGAGCATATTCAACAGGTTCTGACCGCCAATAATGGCAACATTTCTGCCACGGCAAGGCTATTGGGGATGCACAGAAGAACGCTGCAACGTAAATTACTGAAAAAGCCCATTACTGACACGCGATAAAGGCCCTAGTGGCTGCTATATACATTTTTCAGCCCCTAAAACTGTCACCATGGGATTTGACTTCAGTTTACTTAATTAATCGCAGGCTAAGGGCACGCGGAAACTGTCGCCTTTGGAGGTGGCTAAAGCGCCTATGGTACAAAAGACCAAATGACTGATAGCCAATACTAAAGTAAGCATGACTCCCATTAAGCTAAAGAAAAGCATAAACCCAATGCTATAACCAACGACACCAGTGAGAAACCAATTCAACGCCTCTTTTGATTGTGCTTGGATATAGTCATCATCTTGTTTCACAAACAACAATACCAGCGCCGGAATGAAGCCGAAAAACAAGGTGCCAACCCAACATAGTCGCGCCATATTTTTCGCATCTTGGGTAATTTCATTGATGACTAATTCCGTGTCTTGGCTCATGGATAATTCCTTTATACACATTCAATGAGCACTGTGAAGCTGGCTACATGATTGGTGTATGAGTTTAATGGTATTTAAAAAATTAAAAAAAGTGCATGAAAACAGCAATGAAGGTCTGACAGGATGTCATCGATATCCATACCTGGCTTAGAATAGTTATCCTTCACTATTTGTACTTTCACCTGTACCTGTATTTATAATTATTTTTGCGGCCTAATGACAGCTTGCGACAAAGTAGCTAATAAACTCTGTTTAAAATATAAGCAGCGCCACTGACAATAAGTCAAACTAGCAAATTTAACCCAACATAATAAAATAAACGCCCTAAATATAAGCGCTTAATTTATCTTTAAAGCTAATTGTCTCGCCAATTTTGCCCTCTGTTTTGCCTCGGATATAAACAAGATTACCATTAAACTTTTACCGCCAATTGCCGATATGTTTGTATGCGGCGGTCTTTTAACAATAAGGCAAATAACGCCAATCATTTAACACTGGGATTAGCGTCAATTTATTTTAAAGCTATTCCTTTTATATCAGTTACTTACCAAGACTAAGGCTTACGCCGAGGATTTCAAATGAAACAAATTAGTTTTCGCAAAGTCGATGCCGTACTAATTAAGCTGAGCCTAAATGGTAAATTTTGGGTTATTTGTACCCTAGTCACCTTTTTTACCGCAGCTATAGCACTGACAAATTACCTTAATAGCAATAGCCAAATAAGCCAGTCATCACAGCAATTTGCCCAAACAACCATTGATGCTTACGCAAACAGTGCCAAGGCTCAAAACTTATCAGACGATGCACTTGCTGACTTTGCCCGACAAATAAATGCGTCTGTGGGTTATATGAGCGCCGCCAAACGTAGCGGCGATAACATTACCGTCAGTGCTGCGGTTGGCAATCAAGCACTTGTAACCACTATTAATGTCACCCAAATTGAAATGGCAGCAAAATCAGCTACTAAAAACATAATGATGATAGCCTTATTGAGCTTATTGCCCTTATATCTGGTTTGCTATTGGATCTCGACCTCCCTTGGTGGCGGCCTGTGGGATATGTATATTGCCATTAAGCGCCTTGCAGACGGTGATTTAAGCCAGCGACTGAATTTTTTTGGTAGCGATGATTTCAGTGTTATTGCCCGTGAAATTGATCGCAGCGCCGATAATATGAGTGAAATGGTGTCAGCCATTGCAGTTAATGCTGAAACACTAGCTGGTGCTGCGGTTGAGTTTAATCAACAGGCGCAACAAAGTGAGCAGTTAACCCAGTACCAACATGATTTTTTAGATACGGTATCAGTTGCTATGGCGCAAATGACCGCAGCCATTGAGGAAGTATCCCACAATGCCTCGAATACCTCTGAGCAGACTCAGCTCAACTCAGCCCAAGCTAATAACAGCCAGGTGCAAATTACTGAAGCCGTTACCCGTATTAGCACCTTAACAGGCAGAATTTCAGAAGCCTCAAGCTCTGTCGCTGAGTTATCTACCGCCGCCGCTAATATCGGCGCTGTGGTCACCACCATTAACAGCATTTCAGAACAAACCAACCTGTTAGCCCTAAATGCTGCTATTGAAGCGGCTCGCGCCGGTGAGCAAGGTCGAGGCTTTGCCGTGGTTGCTGATGAAGTGCGCACCTTAGCCAGTCGCACCCAGCAAGCCACGGTTGAAATTCAAACCATGATTGAGGGACTGCAGCAAGACACTAATACTCTTTCGCACATCACCACCGATATTGTGGCGCAGGCAGATAAAGGCCGTAATGCCATTGAGTCTGTCGGTAACGATGTGGATCAAATGGTTGGCTCTATTAGCCATGTGTTTGATATGAGTAGCCAAATAGCAACCTCATCAGAGGAGCAAAGTGCGGCAGCGCGAGATATTGCTGGCCAGCTAAGGGATATTCGAGGCCAAGCAGAAACCATCAAGGATAGTGCCCAGCGCTCGGTCAGTATCGCCACTAACTTGAATGATTCTTCTAATGGCTTGGAAGGTATTTTAAAGCTGTATACTTTAGCTAAAAAATAACCTTTAAAGCTGAATAACAACGATATACACAGCTAGCCTAAAGCAAAATCCCCCCTTGCTTTAGGCTATTGATGTTAAGCGGTTTACCTTCTCAACTGCTTATTTTTCAAGCTGTTGTTTTTTTTAAAACTAAGCCAGGTTACTGATCCACACCGTTTGATAGGGTTCAAGTAACATCATAGCGTTAATGTCTGCAATCACCTCACCATCAATAAGATCAAACCAAGTCTCTGTTGCAATTAAATTCAGTTCAGCCAACGGCAGTTCCATCACTTGATCGGTAATATTACTGATACAGAAAATGCTTTGTCGTCTATCACGGCTTTGACGCCAAAAACCAAATAACTGTAACCCAAGATGCAAAGTAAACTGGGTCGCATTAGGGTTAAACGCCCGCTGCCGGGTACGCAGGCTAATCAGCTTAGTTAATGATGCCAGTACCTTGCTGTGGTGAGTATTATCATCTGCCAATAATCGACTTAACTCTTCATAATCCCAGCGGTGACGGTTAATCGCCCGGTTATGGGAAGTGTTTGCCAGCTTTTCATAATCGTTGCCAGTGCCTAATAAGCTATGGATATAAATGCCCGGTATGCCCTCAAGCCCCAACATAATCGCGTGAGCACAGCTAAAGCGTTCGAGGCCAAACTGATCTTTACCCTGCACAGTGCCTTGTAAGGCATCAATTAGAGCAATGTTCATCTCATAGGGCTTTTGCTGACCATCTTCAGAGGTACGGCTTGATATTTTACCGCCAAATAACACCATGGTTTCCACTAGGGTGTTAATTTCATCCTCATCCAATAAGCCTTCAGCAGGTCTTAACCCCACCCCATCATGGGAGGCGATAAAGTTAAAGTAAGTGGTGCCATCCTGTGCAGGCGGCATACTCATCTGCCAACGTTTAAGGTACAAACAACTGCCAGTGATCAAGGTATTAATCAGTAACGGCGGCAACGAAAAGTTATAGATACAATGGGCTTCGTTAGCGTTACCAAAATAGGTTAGGTTTTGGGTATTGGGAATATTGGTTTCGGTTATCACCACGGCATTATGTTGGGCATGCTCAATCAGGGTGCGTAGTAATCTAATCACTTCATGGGTTTGCACTAGGTTAATCGATTTAGTACCGACAATTTTCCATAAAAACGCCACTGCATCTAAGCGGAAAATATTCACGCCTGCATCAAGGTATTGCCTGATAATCCTCACAAACTCTAGTAGCACTTGCGGGTTTCTAAAGTCAAAATCCACTTGGTCATGACTAAAGGTGCACCACACATGCTGCAGGCCTTTAGCGGTATCTGTGGGTCTTAATAACGCTGATGTACGTGGCCGCACAACGGCAGATAAATCATCTTCAGGCTCTGCGGTAAAAAAATAATCATGGCCGACGCCTTCGCCTTTAATGAAGTTTTGAAACCAAGCACTACGGCTAGAGCAGTGATTGATCACTAAATCAGACATTAATCTGCGCTTGTTGGCAATCACTTCAATATCAGACCAATCACCTAAAGCATCATTGACACTTGAGTAATCAATCACTGCAAAGCCATCATCCGAACTATAGGGAAAAAATGGCAAGATATGCACCCCATTGATGCACTCAAGGTAGTTATCCATAAACTCTGCGAGAATGGATAACGGTTTTTGCCCTGCTTGAATAATGCTGTCGCCATAGGTGATCATGATGACATCTTGCTCTGACCAATGATTGGCATAGGGATGCGGCGCATCACTATCGACACTAATATTCATGGTGCTAATCAATTGCTCAGCAAGCTCATCCACTGAAACAGCTAAAGCGATATCTTGATAAATACAACCAAGCTGCTGAATTAGCTTTTGCTTAAGTGCATTAATGTCTGCCATTTTGACCTCTTCAAACCTGCGAGTTTGCCCTTGTCGCTGGTATCCTAAAATCTCACTCATGATTACATAAACTCTGCATTATCAGCCTCAACGGCGTCTTTGAGCTGCTCAAGAACATCAGGCATAGCGCTAATCACTCGGCTCCATGTGGGCATAAAAGGGGTTTCCATTGGGTTATCAAGAAAGCGCTGCCCAGCAGTCACTATGTTTTGGGCAAACATTTCTACGGCTTTTTCTTCAGTGTGGATATCGGTGGTGAGTCCGTTCATTAGCGCATCATTATGGTAAGTTTCAACATAATCGAGAGCGATACGATAGTAGGTGGCTTTTAGCGTTCTAAAGGCTTCGGTACTAAAGGTTTCCCCTTGGGTAGCCAATTTACGATAAAACGCCTTGGTGATATCAATCGACATTTTTGATAAACCCGCTTCAGCATTGTCTAACGATAAATCTTGATGCTTATGATCGTAATTATCAGCTATATCCACCTGACAAATACGGTTGTGGGCATAGTTACGGTGCATCTCACTCAGTACACCAATCTCTAAGCCCCAATCACTGGGAATACGTAAGTCATTTAATACATCGCGTCTAAATGAAAACTCACCCGCTAATGGATAACGAAAGCTGTCCATATATTCTAAATATTCATTATGACCCACCACTCTTTGTAAGGCTTTAATCAATGGCGTGACCAGTAACCGAGACACGCGGCCATTGATTTTGCCATTGGACATACGGGCATAAAAACCTTTACTGAACTCGTAATTAAACTGTGGATTGGCCACCGGATATAACAATCTTGCCAGCAGGGATTTTTCATAGGTGACAATATCGCAATCATGCAGTGCCACTGATTCCGTTTTGCCGGACGCCAAAATATAACCCATGCAGTACCAAACGTTACGGCCTTTACCGAGCTCTTTCGGCGCAAGGCCCAACTCACTTAATTTAGCATCAAGGGCTTGCAGTCTGGGGCCGTCATTCCAAAGTACTCTATGGTGTTGTGGCAGCTGATTAAAAAAACCCAGCGCCTGTTTATATTGCTCTTTATCGGCCCTATCAAGCCCAATCACAATTTCATTTAAGTAAGGCACGTCTTTTAATTTACTAATAATTGCAGGTAAGGCTTCACCCTCTAGCTCTGAATACAGCGAAGGTAAAATCAGCCCTAACGGCCGCGTTTTAGCAAATTTAAGTAAGTCCTGCTCCATCTCTTCATGGGTACGCTGGGTCAGATTATGTAGGGTAGTCACTATGCCATTTTGGTAAAAGTCAGCCATGTTATGCCTCCTCAAGCTTCAATGATGTTGAAGAATTTGGGTTTAAAAACAAAGCTTCTAGGCATTCTGCCCAGCCTTTAGGGCCGTATTGGCTACTTTGAATCGGTGTTGATGTGGTATCGATTTTTGGAAAAGTATGAGTGGGAGATTTAATTTGAATGGCAATATCAGCCGCCTCTAGCATGGCGCTGTCGTTACCACTGTCACCGAGGGCAATGGTTTGCACGCTGGTTTGATAAGCATTGGCATATTGCTGGGCTAACCAGTCCATGGCGCGGCCTTTATCTGTATGGCCGCCAACATGTAAGAAACGCCCGCCTTGGAGCATATTCGCGCCTAGGCTATTCATATGGGCCATAAAGGCTTGCTTTCGAGTGTCATCACCGGTCCACAATAACGGCTCAGAGTAATGCCTTACCAAGGCCAGTGTGGCTTTTTCTGGGGTTAAATCCGTTAGCTCACAAAGCTCTTCGGCTGTCAGAGATGAAAAACCAAGGTAATCTTCTGCAAATGCTTTGGCCTCGGTTTCCAGTAAGGTTAACCAATGGCTTCTTGGCTCACAAAATTCTTTTACCCAATAATACCCTTGGGTAAAGGTGTCTTGAGGCTGAGTGTCAAAGTAACCAATGGGAATGTAGATCACTGCGCCATTTTCTGAAATAAACGGTGAGTTAAAACCAATGGTTTGCTGAAACTTTTCCATTTCGGCAAACGTTTTACTGGTATTAGGGATAATAGGAATTTGCTTTTCATTTAATCCTTCAATTACCGCTATTGCGCTGGAGAAACTGTAATCAAAGTGATCAAGTAAAGTACCGTCCATGTCTGTAAATATTAGCGGTCTTGTGGTCATATTTATTCCCTTCCATTACCTAAACAATTATTCAACTGCCTAAAAATGTTTCAGGTTACATGCCAGCTTTTGGCGCTTTGCACTAAAATGGTTAGAAACTAAACATTAGACACTGAATTTATTGATTAAATAATTTATCCGAAGGGAAAGAACACATTAAAAAAAACACAGAAATGGATCATAAATGCAGGATTTTGAAACAAACTTTGCACCATTACAGTGCAAAGAGAGCGTTAAAGGTTAGCTAATTACACTTGCTAATAGGACTGCATTAGCCAAGCTGTTTTTGGTAAGGGTTATGCGCACTCAGCAGCAAGGTGCACTTTATTTTTACCTGCATATTTAGCTCGGTACAGTGCTTCATCTGCTATTTTTGCTAAATAAAATAATGACTTAGTGCTATCAATATTATTTACCACTCCCATGCTCACCGTTAAATCAAGACTAATATCGTCAAAGTGAAACGCTCGAGATGCTATGCCGTGACGCAAACGCTCTGATATCGCAAAGGCTTGATCCATATTAGTATTGGGTAACACTATCAAAAACTCTTCACCGCCGATCCTACCTATCAAGTCACTGTTTTTTAATAAGGCTTTTACTCTTTTTGACAGCGATTTTAGCGCAAGATCGCCCACATGATGCCCATAAGTGTCATTAATGGTTTTGAAGTTATCAATATCAAACAGGATCACTGCCAAAGGTTGCTGCTTTTTTGCCGCTTTTTCAACGAGGCTCTGACCTTGGGTAAAGGTTTGGCCACGATTATAAAGCCCGGTAAGAAAGTCAATTTCTGCACGAAATTTTAACGATCGCCGCGAGAGCAATAGGAAAATAATCAAGGTTAATAACACCACAGCAGAAACAAAAAGTAGCATCAGATTAAGCTGATAAATACGCTCTTTATCTTCAACTGCTACCAAGTTTAATTCATTAATAGCAAGCCTATTCGCCAGTAATTGATTTTCAAAATTGACCAATTGGTCATTATGACCAAGCGCAGAAATGATAACTTGGTTGCTAATGACGCTTTGGTGCGCCTCCCTTTCTAAATCAATGACATCAAGCAGCGTATTAACGGCCTCAATGGGCTTAGCCTCATCCATCGCAATTATGGCATCGGCCTGTAAAATCATGCTTTGCTGGTTTTGACTAAAGTGTTTATCTTGTTTGAATGCGCGCGCCATTTCAGCCGCTTTTACTGCATCACCAATTCTTAAATAAGCTAACGCCAGATATAAGTAATTGCTGGTTTTAAAATAACTTTCTTTGGAAGTGTGGTGTAATGCAACCGCTTTTTCTAAATGCTCAATAGCAAGGGGAAAATCATTCATTCTTAGCGCCACGCGGCCGCTATTTAGATGCGCGAAAAATAATAAATCTTTGTAATCTTTAGCTTCATTGGCCAAAGTGAACTGCACCGTCAGGCTTTTCTGAGCTTTATCCCAATCCCCTAGCTTTAATGCCTCGCTAAGCATATTGTGTTGCATATTGAACATGTCTTCTTTGTCATTAATACGCTGCCAAGTCAGGTAGGCTTTTTCAAAGTTTTCATACCCTTGTAGATGTAATCCCACACGCCGATAAAGATTACCTGTCGCATTATAAATCAAAGCTTTACGGTTTAAGTTTAGCGCACTACTTTTATCAACGACTGTCAGCGCTTCGCTTAATAAATCAATGCCCTGTTGAACCGTAGTAGGCTCTGTATAACAAAAAGCATTTTGAGTTAATGTCTTAGCGAGTAATTCTGAGTTGTTATGCTGACGAGCATAATGGAGCGCGAGTGTTCTATCTTCACAGTAAACCGCAGGATCGTTAGTTTGGAGATATTTAGCAAAGGAGCGCTCTAAGTAGCTATCAATTAAGATATCAGTCACCGCCAAAGAGCTAACCAGCGCGATACCTTTATCATAACTGGCTATAGCTAATTCCAACTGGCGAGTTTTTTCGTACTGCTGGCCATAAACAAAATAATACTTTGCTTGAGATTCAGCATCAAAGTTGCTGCCTGTAAGATCAAATTGGTCTAATAACGCAATCGATTCTGCAGCAGAAAGCCCTTTAATTGATTGTTCTAATTTGAGGAAAGCATCATTGGCAACAGCACTCAAGCTTGCTAAAAAAAGCATACTGCACAGCCATGGGATAAATCTTCTCATCTACAAACAATCCATTTTTCGTTAGCTAAATAGCACTTTTGTAGTATATCGACTTAGGCGTAATATGGAATGGCTTCGCAACAAAACTCACAACTACCTACAAATTGACACAAATAGACTGACAGAACTGATACACAAGTAACTTAAACCTGATAAGCCCTAAAAAAATGCACTAGGCATAACAGCAAGAGTTAACGATGAATAGAGTCTGGGTTTACTTAGCATTGGCTAATGCTTGAGATGAATTATCTGAGTTTGCGAGAATCGTTTTGTGAGGCCGATAACAGCCATCACAAATTATTTTTTGCCATAAAAATAGTCAAAAATAACGATTTTAATGCTGTAAATTGGCGTTATTTAACAGAGCTTGGTTCGCACGATGAAGAGTAGCTGTCGAGTTCAATTAACCCTTTGAGGATAATGCCGTGATAGCGGGCTTTAATCAGTTGATAATCCATATCTGCAGCAAAATAGTAGGTGACATCTTCATCGCCAGTTTGCTCCACGGGGATCAAGGTTACCTCCCCCCAAGGTGCAAGTGTAACCGTTTGCTTTTGCTGCACATAAAACTGGTAGGGCTCGATGCCATCAGAGGCTTGCCTTACTAAGGCGAATTGCTGCCGACCTTGTAATAAATGCTCCCGAATTTGAATCGCCAAGGTATCCACATCGCGCAAAGGGAGTTCTTTTGACACATAGGTATCCACATCGCCATCAATATCGACCCGCGACTGTCGCCCTGCGTCATCAAAAGTGACTTGCATATCCCGTGAGCGAAATCCTGACACTTGTTGATGAAACTCATCCGTTAACCATTCATTAGTTGCATCAGACCAAGACAGTTCTGCCCGCTGCTGATATTGGGTGCCAATGCCTAAAATACTGGCTTCACTGTTTGACGTTACTACCGCTGATTTGCCTTGCCAATGCTCAGTTCTGGTCATTTCGCCAGTGTGTATCCCATTAAGATAAATGCTGTAATGAGCATTACGGCTGCATTGCTGGTCTGTTTCATTAGCAAGAGATTCACTAGCAAGGGCATCTTTGACGATGGCTTCATTGGCCAATGCATCACTAGCAGCTGCCGCATACAGTATGGCGAGCATCACCAATGACATAGCCACTGACTTAGATGACAGCGCCAATGACATGGCCAATGAGTTAGCCAAAGTTCGCCATCTTGTGGTGCTTATATGCAATTCAGAAATTGTGTTATTCATGCTCGCCTGTTATTGATACGTCAAACAGTAAATTAAAAAACTTCATTCACATTAAGATAGAAGTTAGTTTCATTTTCACCCACACCCACATCAAAACGCAGATTAATATTGTCTTTTATATTGAAGCGAAAACCGGTGCCATAGGATGTCATTAACTCATCAGATAATTGGCTCACTTTAGGCGCAACGCTGCCCACCGCGCCCCAAAAAACCATGCCATAACGCTGAAAAATCGGTAATCGATACTCAACTTGGCCCATCATCATTTGCTCGTCACGGTAACGCCCTTTGATATAACCGCGCATGGCGTTAGAGCCACCTAGATCTGGCAGTAAATTCCAAGGTACATCGCCATCAGTAAAGTGCCCTTGCAGTTGCCAAGCGATTAATCCTGGCGCAGACATAGAGCTTAAATCAATGTAATTGGCTAACTCGACATTGTAAGTTGAAAATGACGATGATTGATCGTTTTGATACAGGCCGGCATCCACTTGAAACAACCAACCTTTAGTGGCATTTAAACGGTAATCCCGCGAGTCGTAAATACTGGTGACGACCACGCCTGAACTAAAATTATTCGGCAATGTTTCAGTCGCATCTACGGCCATTTCAGGCTCAACTAAGGCTAAGTTTTCAGCACTGGCATAAATAAAATCTGCGCCAACACCAATAAAATAGTTGCTGGCAACTTCGGTCATCCACCGTGGCTTAAAACTATAAAGCTGCTCTTCAAACTCATGGTGATTTGCATCGATATTACCTTGCTCGATACCTTGGCCATAATAAACCGCCGCTTCGTTATGCAATTCTAATTGCAGCAATAAACGTTGCTTTCCTTGATTGAAAAACGTCATGTTTTCCACTTCAACGCCGTAAGAATTATTCATCGATACAAATGAGTTCAGTACTAACGATGACGGCTGCTCCTCTGCCGCTGCGCCATCAGTTTTATATAACCCCACCATTAACAAACCTAAGCCAAACTTTTTCTCGGGGGTGTAATAAGCGGTGGGTAAATAGCTCATATCGATGGCTTTAGTGTCATCAAACTCACCATCGGCGCCAAAGACTGACAAAATATCATCAACCCATGTCGGCTGCATATCTTCTGGCGTTTCAAATAAAGGTTCTACTGCGACGCTTGCGTTAGAAAACGCCATAAATACTAGGAATAAAATCCGTTTCATAACAACTCTAATTAATGATGGGAATAGGGAGTTAATAAACACCTTGTATGCAGCCAATTGACTTGCCGAGTGCATTTTAACAGAGTTTGAGCAATAAAAAATGCCGCTATCGTTGCAATAATAGCGACATTTATTATCAATGATGGGTTTTATCTCAAACCCATTAACTCAGAGAGTTACTTACCCCAAGGGTTAGTTGGGTCTTGTGATGGCGCAGGTCTTTTGGCGCCCGACTTATCTGAGCTACGATTTTGCGCATAAGCATCTTGTTGTCTTGGCTTATCGCTACCATAACGAGGACGCTGATTTTTAGCCTTCATCGCTTCGTAATTCTCAGTCGCTTTAGCGCGCTGTTCATCTAACAACTCAACCGTTAACTCTTGTGGCTTACGTGGCACGATACCATCAGCAAACCCGCGAGCTCTTGGCTTTAGTTCAAACTGTTCAGCAGTACCTTTTGGCATTTGCTTAAAACGATAAAGATAGAAAGACTCAACTCGCTCTCTAGCCCATTCGGTTTTTTTAAGAAACTTGATACTCGCTTCCATACTTGGATTAAGGTTAAAGCACTCCAACCTCAGTGCCGCATAAAGTACTTTCCAATCATAAAAATCAACCAGCTCAGTCATCATGATGTCTAAACTCAGGCCGTGAAGTGGGTTATTCTGTTGCTTTTCAATCATGTGAGACTCTAATAAAGGATAGTATTTAAAGGGAATGAAGCGGGTTTTGAACTGCTGTGCACATTATAGCGTTTTTAACTGCCTATATTGAGATATTTTTAATATTCAAGTGCGACAAAACCCCGCGTACAGCAAAAGCATGCCATATATCATCTATTCAGTTAATGAGTAACACACTGTATAAAAGCAAATTTTAAAGTCTGTAAAATTAATGCTAATATCCTCAGCTTATTTTTCAACCTCTATTTTAAATATTACTCTCGAAGAGTTATCGGCTTTTACAACTTAAAATCGATGACCATGCTATGTAAAGTATGAGAGTGAGATGCATTTTTAGTTATCAAGGAAGATAATGTGAAGAAAATTTTTATTTTATGCGTTCTATTCGCCATATATCAAAATTGGCCATTATTTCCTAAGAAGTACGACCAAACTAACGAGGTGGTGTTATATGCCACTGACTGGTGTGGATATTGTGAAAAAGCGCGAGTATTCTTTGATAAAAATAATATTGCCTATACTGAATTTGATATTGAAAAGTCAGCTGAAGGTCGGCGTCGTTATGAAAATCTAGGTGGGGATAGCATTCCATTACTGGATATTAATGGCACCATTATCAGAGGTTATAATGAAAGAAAAATGGCTCAGCAACTATATGAGAAGCGATAATTTCAATCGTAAACCCCATACTTAATCTAAGTATGGGATTTGATAAAATAGCTGTGTTGGTATCGACTACTAACTAAAAAATCAAACTATAGCTAAAAAATGTGAAGCCCTACTTCATTGCCGCTTTCACATACACATCAAAGCGGTTTTTCTTAGTCGCAATAACCATACTCGGTTTTACTCCATCAAGATCTTCAGCGTAATCAGGGCGTTTTACTGCCACTCGCTTAGTGGCTAATGCCATTGCTGGCGCCAATAGGCCATCGGCATCAAGGTCTGCGCCCACTAATGTTTGGAATACGCGCATTTCTTTTTTAACCAAGGCTGACTTTTCGCGGTGAGGATACATGGGGTCTAAATACACCACATCAATTTCTGTCGCGGTCGTTTTAGCTGCATCAGCTAAGGCACTAAGGCTCGATCCATGAAATAAATTCATGCGCTCACGCATCCACTCACCAATTTCAGCGTCTTCATAAGCACGGCGCAGTCCATCTTCCAGTAATGCAGCCACTACAGGATGGCGCTCAACCATAATCACTTTGCAACCTAGGCTAGCCAACACAAAAGCATCGCGGCCTAAACCTGCGGTGCCATCAACCACTGTTGGGGTTACTCCTTGTTTAAGGCCTACCGCTTTGGCGATTGATTGGCCGCGGCCGCCACCAAATTTACGACGGTGAGCAACAGCACCTGAAACAAAATCGACACTTATACCATCTAATTTAGGTTCATCACGTTTGTGCAGGCTTAAGGTGTTGTGCTCAAAACGCAATTCAAACTGCGCCTCTTTGCTCCACTCAAAACCCCAACGCTCACTGATATCAACCAGTGACGGATATTGCTGATTAAAAAAAATCGGTATTTGCAAAAGTATTTCCAGATATTTAGTAGACTCAAGGCTATTATGCCAAAAGCCCGCCAGAGTGAATACCTATACCTGCTTAGACTTAGCCCCTATAATGTAGCTATCTTGCAGCTTAGACTGCTTATTAATTTTCGGACACTCTCATGTTAAGTTACCGCCACGGTTTTCATGCTGGCAATTATGCCGATGTACTTAAGCACACTATGTTGCTGCAAGTACTTAAATTGATGCACAAAAAAGATAAGCCTATGGCCTATATCGATAGCCATGCGGGTGCAGGCGGTTACTCACTAACAGATGAGTTTTCAAAGAAAACTGGCGAATATTTAGATGGCGTAGCTAAGCTTTGGGGTAAAGATGATTTACCAGAATCATTGCAGCTGTATATTGACGATGTAAAACACTTCAACCAAGGTGAGGAAGAACTGTCTTTTTACCCGGGTTCACCTGCTTTTGTTGATATGAACATGCGTGAAAAAGATCGCATGGTTTTACATGAGTTACACGGTACTGATTTTGCTTCACTTGATGAACAGTTTGCTGATGACAGACATGTTCGTGTCGTTAAAGGTGACGGCTTAAAAGGTTTGATAGCTGCAGTGCCTCCCCTTGAGCGCCGCGCGGTTGCCTTGATTGATCCAAGTTATGAAATGAAAACCGATTATCAAGATGTTGCCCATGCCATTATCAAAGCACACAAACGCTTTGCTACTGGTGTTTATATGCTGTGGTATCCGGTGGTTGATAGAGCTCAAACTGAGTCCATGTTAAAAATACTGGCTGATAGTGGTATAAAAAATCAGCTGCGGATTGAACAATCAATTACCCCTGACAACAATGTATTTGGTATGACTGCAGCAGGCTTATGGGTGATAAACCCACCATGGAAGCTAGATACTACCGCGAAAGAGACATTAGATTACCTAGAGCGCTGTCTTGGCCAAAGCGGTGGTAAAACCGTGGTTAAGTTAGAAGTGCCTGAATAATTTAAACTAACTGAGCTTAAGCCGCTCTTTTAATGGTTTAAGCTCAATAAAAAAGCCCATGTCATATTTGCATGGGCATTACTCAAGTTTATCAGCTTGTATAAGGTTTCAATTCGCATTCATCATCACTTGAACGAAAAATAGAACCAAAAATTGCAGAGATAACCCCCTCTTGAACATCCTTATTTTTACTCAAAGATGCTGTAGCCCCAGGCCTAGCTTCCCGCTCTTCACGTTCTTTAGCACTATCATGCGCTCCCTGAATAAAATCACAGGTTGCATTTTGTGCCGTCATTGATGAGCACCCGCTAATACCAACTAAAATAACCGATACTAAACTAGCTATGAATATCCTTTTCATATTTATCCTCAATAAATCATAAAGTTAAAAAGCACCAGCTGCTCCAGGGAATACCACTGGACTGGTATTACCGTTGTCGCCGACACTGGCAACACCGTAGACATAATTATCTATGACCATGTTTTTCATAATAAATTCATTCACGTTACCAACATAACGACTATGACTCCATTCAGATTCTGTGGTTGAGCGCCAATAGACCCGATAACCTAATATATTCTTATTCGGTTGTGGCTGCCATTGCAGTTTGGTATCGGGTTGCATAATACCTTCGATGTTCACCCCTTTTGGCGGCTCTGGTGCCCACGCCATTGAAGCCAAACTAATGGCATTAAGTGCGGTGAGTTTGGCATTAAAGTCAAAATCCACCCCAGCAAGCACATCACCATATTCAATACCATTTTCAGTGCGAATATCTTGATGCTGACGATCATAATGCTCATTAGCTTCCATCACTCTAACGGCAGGCATACCTGCTTTATTAAACGGTAAATGATGGCCGCCACGGCCAAAGCGATCGAGACGATATACCAACATCACATCAAGGTTAGTCATGTATTGATCAACTAAGGATTTAATTTTTCGTGCAAGATTACGTGAAGCGGAATCATTTTCGCCGCCGCTAAAATAGCGCTGTTTAGCTTCTTCTGTGGTTTCTGCAATTCTGACCCCTTCAGAAAATACTCTTACAGTAGAATTGTTGATAACCCCGTTAATGCCAGCAATATTACCAATCATGTCATTGTTCAACACCGCTTGGATTTGCCAGTCATGCTTTTTAGCATAATTAATCAGCACATCACCGCCATATAAACCTTGCTCTTCACCTGAAAGCGCCGCATAAACAATTGTGCCATTGAATTGATATTTCGACAGCACTCGCGCGGCTTCTAAAGCGCCAGCAACCCCAGAGGCATTATCATTGGCCCCCGGAGATACCGAGGTAAAATCCATCGGGTCGGTTACCCGAGAGTCAATATCACCAATCATCATTACCACGCGGTTAGGATCTGTTGTGCCTCGCTGAATCGCAAATACATTTACCACTTCAGTGGGTTCAGGAATGCGTTTACCACTAACCGTTTCGCCCACCATGACAACTTCTAAACAGCCACCACAATCAGCAGATATCCGTTCAAATTCAGCTTTAATCCAGCGCCTTGCTGCGCCAATACCTTGGGTATCAGATTGTGTTTCAGATAAGGTATGACGAGTGCCAAAGCTCACCAGCGTTTCTACATCTGTGCGTAAACGCTTAGCCTGCGGTGCTGTGGCAATATCATATAAACGCAGATCTTCTTCTGATGGCGCGAGATGACTTTGCTGGGCTGCAATCGCATTAAACCCAACAATATTAACGCTTAATAGCGATAGTACGCCAATAACTTGATAGCACTTTTTTATGGTTATTGTGTGTGTATCCCTGTTCATATCATCCTCTTAAATCTTTAGATTATTAGCTCGCTAATGCTGCTTGATAGCGTTTTAGCAAGATTTTTACCCGCTCAACATAGGCTTGAGTCTCTGGGTATGGCGGGATTCCTTGGTACTTAGTCACGGTTGTTGGGCCAGCATTATAGGCGGCGCAGGCAAGCTCAATATCATTATCAAATCGTTCAAGTAAGTACGCTAAATATTGGCTACCACCCAGAATATTCTGCCGCACGTTATAAGCATCGGTCACGCCCAACTCTTTGGCTGTGGCAGGCATTAATTGCATTAATCCAATTGCCCCCACCTTTGAGTGCGCTTTGGCATTAAATGCTGATTCCGCATGGATCACCGCCCGAATTAACGCAGGATCTAACTGAAATTGTTTGGCAGCATCCTCGACTAACTGTTTATGCTTAGAGACAAATATGGGAATACGCTGCCAATCAAGCTGCGAGTCTACTTGGCAGGCAAAGCAGTCATACAATAAAACGTCAAAGTCCTCAGTGGTGGGCACGACATTTGAAAAAGTGGTCACGCCATTTTGTTGATACTGATAGATTTTACGTTTTGGTTTTTTAGTCTGACTACCTGCGGTCAAGGTACTTTTTGCGGTTAATGCGCTTGAAACCATTGTTGGTGCTGCATTATCCGCTGACGGCTGGCGCGAAAAATACTTCTTCTTTGCAGGAGGCTGATAACGCTCTACAACAGCCGCAGATTTTATCGCAGTTTGTTCAACAATCACTTTGGGCTTTAACACCATAGCAGGTTTTGCTGGCTGCTTAAGCGCCACGACCGGAGGGTGTAATACCTGTTGTTTCTTTGGTTTAACTTGAGAGCGGGGTTTAACTTGAGAGCCAGATTCAGCATCACCCGTGTCACTTGCTAAAGGTAATACCACAATAGGCGCATGCAAGACTTGTTGACGCTTGGGCGCTTGGGCTAGGGGCGTCGGCATAGTCGCCACTTTAATCACTTTAGGCTGCACGTTAGTGCTGGTTGCAGGCTGCTTTTGAGGTTTTATGCGCTCACTTTGCGACGCAGTAATTTTATCCGCTTGCGGCGATTTTTCAGTTAATCCTAACGACGCTGCTGTGGGATTAAGTTTCTGATTCGGTTTGCTTTGCTCAATCTGCGTTTGTGCTTTGGCAATTATTTGCGGTTTAACTGGCGCAGTCATTGTCAGTTGAATTTTAGCTTTCTGCTGTGCCTGTATTTCAAACCCAGCTCCGGTATTGGCTTGGGTAACAGTTACGGAAGCGCTGAATAAGATCAGTAAACTTACACCGCAACCGCTTATTAAGGCGTTTGCGCAACTCTGCCTGAGTAATCGCTTTATGTATGTGTTGACCGTAAAAGCCAAGTTTGAAGCTAAAATATGTAAAGGTATTTTTATCATTATTATTATCACGTTTATATTGAGCACTGACTAGCTTGCCTCATCATAGCGAAGAATCAACACCCTGTTCACTAAACATACACTCAATGCAGATGTTGTTTTTTGCACGATTTTTTACAACTCATATAGAAACCCGACAAATACCATGGTTAAAACCATTAAAAAGCTTAACTTAACAGCAAGCTTTGACGCTACCATTCAAAAAGGTAAAAAATATAGAACAAAATGATTAAAAATATTTTTTAATTCTTTCAAAACAGCATTTTAAGCAAAAACAAGAATGAGTGTTTTTTATACCAACTTACAACATCAGTACAACTAAATAGCGCTATTTTTCGATAATGAGTTGTTATTGAGTTAGACTCAATGAAAATTTGATGTTAACTGATATTTATCAGCTTTTTCCGCCTAGATTTAAGCTTATTTTAAAATAGGTCATATAGTCTGTAGATTGGCAAAATCTCAAACTCTAATAATTAAGCCTATTTAAGGGATATTCATGAACCTTGATCCATCTAAAGCTGTGCCTAATAAGGGTACGTCTCAGGACCTCGCCTCAAGTGGCACCTTTGTCCGTTTTCTTAACATTGTCGAAAGATTAGGCAATTTATTACCTCACCCAATTACCTTATTTGCCATGTTCTGCTTAGCTGTCATTGCCATTAGTGGTATTGCGGGTTATTTCGAAATGACAGTTGCAGACCCTCGCCCTATGGGCAGCTCAGGTCGCAGTGAGGATGGCTTAATCCATGTGGTCAGCTTGATGAATGCTGAAGGTTTGCGGATGATCGTATCCAACTTAGTGACTAACTTTACCGGCTTCACCCCATTGGGCACTGTATTAGTGGCCTTACTGGGTGTCGGTATTGCTGAGCGCTCAGGGTTATTATCTGCCGCTATGCGTTTATTGGTCATGGGCACTTCAAAGCGCCTTGTTACACTAACGATTGTGTTTGCGGGTATTGTGTCCAATACCGCATCAGAGCTAGGTTATGTGGTGCTGATCCCAATGGCGGCAATGATATTTCACTCCCTTGGGCGTCATCCTTTAGCCGGATTAGCAGCCGCTTTTGCTGGGGTATCCGGTGGCTACAGCGCTAACTTACTATTAGGCACGGTCGACCCTTTACTATCAGGTATCACTGAAGCTGCGGCGCAAATGATTGACCCAGATTATATTGTTGGCCCAGAGGTCAACTGGTACTTCATGTTTGTGTCGACCTTTTTAATCACTATATTAGGCGCACTGGTTACCGAAAAAATCGTTGAACCCAAACTAGGAAAATACGATGTATCTGAAGCGGCTGATGACTTATCTGAACAGAAAATGGATATTGTCACTACAGAAGAAAAACATGCCTTAAAGGTGGCGGGTTTCTCTGTATTGGTCTTATCAAGCTTATTGGCATTGACCATTATTCCTGAAGGCGCCCCACTACGAAATCCTGAAACCGGCTCAGTTTCAGGCTCACCATTTTTAAAAGGCATTGTGGCGTTTATCTTTATCGGCTTTGCTATCCCGGGCTTGGTGTACGGTAAAGTGGTCGGCAGCATGAAAAAAGACACCGACATCATTAATGCCATGTCTCACAGTATGAGTACCATGGGTATGTATATTGTGTTGGTATTTTTTGCCTCGCAGTTTGTGGCTTTCTTTAAATGGACCAATTTAGGCGCGGTATTAGCGGTAACTGGCGCGGATGCCTTGAGCAGTATTGGTTTAACTGGGCCATTAGTATTTGTACTGTTTATTATGTTGTGTGGTTTTATCAACTTAATGCTCGGTAGTGCTTCGGCGCAATGGGCAGTTACTGCGCCGATATTTGTACCTATGTTAATGCTAGTAGGCTATGCCCCTGAAACCATTCAGGCAGCGTATCGAATAGGTGATTCGGTCACTAACTTGATAACGCCAATGATGAGCTATTTCGGACTAATTCTGGCGGTTGCAAGCCGTTATAAGAAGAACTTAGGTATCGGTACCTTAATTGCCACCATGCTGCCTTACTCAATCGTGTTCTTTATCGGTTGGACGCTGTTCTTCTTCCTATGGGTATTTGTTTTAGGCTTCCCTGTAGGTCCTGGCGCAGCAACTTATTACACGCCATAACGAATGCCGTTGTCATACCATAATGACTGAAACTGATTAGCTTATTAGCCCTGTATTTACAGGGCTTTTTATTGCGTTTTTGACAGTGACTCTTTCATGGAGGGGTATTCATTGATAGGTATTTATTGATAGGAGTATTTCATTGATGGCACTATTTCATTAATAACAGGAATTGGGTTAGTTGCATTTGCTAGCTATAACCGAGGTTCTGCAACCAAAGCATCGAACTCAACTTAACTGACTCGAGTTATTGCAATACAAGGTGCTCCCACTGATCCGGTCGTTCTTGTCATAGCGCCGTTAACCTGCGCCCATGCCATTAAGCATATCTCACTATGTTAGGTCACAGTAACGGCGCACTTCTCCCTGAGTCAGCTCATCAACTTAAGCGATAGCATGGCTGATTAAAGGCAATAAGCCTTAAATAACGAGCAACAAAAAGCCCAGCATCTGCTGGGCTTTTTAAGGATAACTACAGTGATTAGCGCTTATTCAGCTGAATCACTTTTCGTTTCAGGTGGTACATAACCTTTACGCTCTTTCTTATTGAAGATTTTCTCAACCACCACGAAGAACAGTGGGATTAAGAAGATACCAATAAAGGTAGAACTCATCATGCCACCAAGTACGCCTGTACCTAGTGCATTCTTACTACCAGAACCAACACCGGTACTAATTGCTAGCGGTACAACACCTAAACCAAAGGCTAGAGATGTCATCAAGATTGGACGTAAACGTACTCGCACTGCGTGCAAAGTCGCTTCAACCAACCCAGCCCCCTTGTCGTAGAAGTCTTTGGCGAATTCTACAATCAAGATGGCATTCTTGGTTGCCAGCCCTACCGTCGTCAGTAGACCTACTTGGAAAAATACATCGTTAGGTAAACCACGACCATTCATCGCCAGCAGTGCCCCGATAACCCCTAATGGCACAACTAGGATTACCGCAAATGGTACCGTCCAACTTTCATAAAGTGCTGCTAGTACAAGGAATACCACTAAAATAGATAGTGCGTATAACGCTGGTGCCTGGTTACCTGATAATCTCTCTTCATAAGATAAGCCATTCCACTCGATACCAAACCCTGGTGGTAAATCTTGCACCATTCTCTCGAAATCAAGCATTGCATCACCAGAGCTATATCCGGGCATAGTTGCACCTTGAATATTGACCGCTGGTAAACCGTTAAAGCGTTGTAATTGTGGCGAACCAAATTCCCATGAACCAGTAGTAAAGGCCGAGAAAGGTACCATTTCACCTTTTGAGTTACGCACAAACCAGGTTTCTAAATCACTTGGTTGCATACGGTATTCAGCATCACCTTGTACGTATACTTTCTTAACGCGACCACGGTCGATAAAGTCATTCACATACGAACCACCATAAGCGGTTGCTAGTACACTGTTTACATCATCGATATCCACACCTAAGGCGCGAATTTTAGCTTGATCAACATGGATTTGGTACATAGGTGCATCTTCTTGCCCATTAGGACGTACGCCCACAAGGTTCGGATTCTGCGCTGCCATACCTAATAACTGATTACGGGCTGCAATTAACGCCTCATGACCTTGACCACTACGATCTTGCAGGTACATATCAAAACCATTGGCCGTGCCTAATTCAATTACCGCTGGCGGTACAAAGGCAAACACTAAGGCGTCTTTCATCTGCATGAAACGACCCATTGCACGGTTAGACAAGGATTGAACATCTTGCCCTTCACCACCACGTTCAGCCCAGTCTTCAAGACCGACGAAAGCAATACCCATGTTTTGACCAGAGCCAGCGAAACTGAAACCTGCAACACTAAATACAGATTTAACGATATCGCCTTCTTCTTCCAAGTAATAGTCACTCACATCCTCAAGCACTTTCATGGTGCTTTCTTGAGTCGAGTTAGTTGGCAAAATTGCTTGGGTAAACAAGATGCCTTGGTCTTCATCTGGCAAGAATGCTGTTGGCATGCGCATGAAAATCCAACCAGTCGCGATAACCAGTACAAGATAGACACCCATCATGCGCACAGTACGCTTAAGGATTTTTGCTACACCCGCTTCATAGCGCGAGGTTAACTTATCAAAGTTACGGTTAAACCAGCCAAAGAACCCAGTATTAATATGGGTATGGCCTTTTGGAATTGGTTTAAGCATGGTGGCACATAATGCCGGGGTTAAAATCATCGCGATTAAAACAGACAGCGCCATTGCAGACACAATCGTAATCGAGAACTGACGATAAATAACACCAGTTGAACCTGACATAAATGCCATAGGTACGAATACTGCTGACAGGGTTAAACCAATACCCACAAGTGCGCCAGTAATTTGATCCATCGATTTGCGGGTGGCTTCAAGTGGGCTTAAGCCCTCTTCAGACATAACACGCTCGACGTTTTCCACCACAACAATCGCATCATCTACTAACAGACCAATAGCCAGTACCATAGCGAACATGGTTAAGGTGTTAATAGAGAAACCAGTCGCTGATAAAATGGCGAATGTACCAAGTAATACCACGGGTACCGCAATCGTTGGAATTAGTGTTGCTCTGAAGTTCTGCAAGAACAGATACATGATCAGGAACACTAAAATCACTGCTTCGATAAGGGTATGCACAACACCTTCAATTGATTTCTCAACAAATGGCGTAGTGTCATATGGGTAATAAATCTCTAAGCTGTCAGGGAAATAAGTTTGCAAGTCAGCAAGCATTTCACGAACATTTTTTGCGGTATCAAGCGCGTTAGCACCTGTGGCTAACTGCACACCAATACCAGCAGCGGGTTTACCGTTAAAGAATGATTCCACTGAGTAGCTTTCAGAACCCAGTGCAACGCGAGCTACGTCGCTCAGGTAAACGTTAGCACCAGAGGTGTCAGATTTGAGAATAATCCCTTTAAATTGCTCAGGAGTTTGCAAACGGCTTTGGGCAGTAATGGTCGCATTTAATTCTTGGCCAGCAATTGATGGCGCACCACCTAATTGACCCGCTGAAATCTGCGCATTTTGCTCACGAATCGCGGCCATAACATCAATACTAGTTAAGTTGTATTGCGTCAGCTTTAACGGATCAAGCCAAATACGCATTGCATATTGGGCTCCGAATAATTGCAATTCACCTACACCAGCAACACGGCTTAACGGATCTTGAATATTGGCAGCAACATAATCGGCAATATCGGTTTTATCCAGCGAACCATCTTCAGATACAAACGCTGCAACCATCAAGAAACCAGCACTTGATTTAACCACGTTAACACCCTGAGATTGCACCTCTTGCGGTAACAAGGTCATCGCAGCTTGCAGCTTATTTTGCACTTGTACTTGAGCAATATCCGGATCGGCTTCAGCATTAAAGGTTAAGGTGATTTTTGCATTACCAAAACTATCACTGCTTGAGGCAATATAACGCAGATGGTCAATACCCGTCATACGTTGTTCAATAACCTGAGTTACTGTATCTTCCATGGTCTTTGCAGACGCGCCAGGATAAAACGCGGTTATTTCAACTGTTGGCGGTGCAATACTCGGGTACTGCGCCACAGGAAGATCTTTAATTGCTAAGACCCCTGCCAACATGATTAGAATTGAGATCACCCATGCAAAAATAGGGCGATCGATAAAGAAACGAGCCATAACGTTACCCTATTTAGTTGGAGTGTTTTCGGTTAAAACTTGTGGAGCAACTTCAGCGCCAGGACGAACTTTTTGCAGACCTTCGACAATCAATTTGTCGCCAGCCTTTAAGCCTTCAGTAATACGCCATTGGTGGTTAATCACCTCTGCTGTTTTCACCACGCGCGCTTCAGCTTGATTATCAGCATTAACAATCATAGCTACCGCTTCACCTTTTGTGTTACGGGTAATGGCTTTTTGCGGCACTAAAATGGCTGATGGATCTTGTCCGGCATTTAAAATCGCGCGCACATACATACCAGGCAATAACACCCCATCAGGGTTAGGGAATTCAGCACGGATAATCACCGAACCTGTTGCTTCATTGACGCTCACTTCAGAGAACTGCAATGTACCTACGTTCTCGTAAGTGCTACCGTCTTCAAGAATAAGGGTCACTTCAGCATTTTCGCTTTGCTGTAACTTGCCTTGTCTAAGTTTTGACTTAAGACGTAATAGTTGCGCACTTGATTGAGCAATATCGATATTGATTGGATCAAGTTGCTGAATTTTCGCCAGTGTATTTGATTGATTAGCAGTAACTAGTGCACCAGGAGTGACACTTGATGTGCCAATACGACCAGAGATTGGTGCACGTACTTCTGTGTATTCAAGGTTGATTTTAGCAGTATTAATTGCTGCCTCAGCAACAGTCACCTTAGCGATTGCTTCTTTGTAGGCTGCATCAGCTTCATCAAAGTCTTGGGCACTAATAGCATTGGTTTTAACCAAGGCTGCATAACGGTCTGCTGTAGCTTTCGCAGAAGCCAAGGCTGCATTCGCGCTGGCTAAATCTGCTTCTGCGCTAACTAAAGCAGCTTTGTAAGTTGCAGAGTCAATTTGATACAGTGACTGACCCGCTTCGACATCTTTACCTTCAACAAAACCACGGTTGGTGATGATGCCTGATACCTGTGGGCGTACTTCCGCTTCTAAAAAAGCACGACTACGACCTGGTAATTCAACATAAATGGCTTGAGATTGTTCAGTCACACTCATCACCCCTACTGGTGCGGGTGGTGCTTTTTGTTGGCCTTGGCCTTGTTCGGCTTGACCACAAGCGGTAATCCATAAAGCCGCAGTGATAACTGAGGCTATTTTCAGTGCTTTGCGCATGACTGCTCCTACTCCTAATGACATCATCAGTAAATTTCACCTTGTTTGAAGGGTAAATATTTGCTGGATATATATTTCAACGTTTTTCAACGTTTTAAGCTTGAAATTTTAATGGACGTTGTTATCCCATACACTTGCGAGCTCAACAACCATTACAACCAATTAAAAAATTATAAATTGTAAACAAATAATAAACTTAGATACTTTGTATACGCTTTGTTGACTTAGCTGTAGCAACAACAAAAAATACACACGAAAGTGTTACAAAAAGGTTAACTGACTCACTTTTAAAAGTGCGTAAATATACACCATTCTCATTAAAAAAGGTGTGCGCCTAGTATTAAATTCTAAAAAAATATCCTCATACGATATTAATTATTGCGCTTGCATTGCGACAGTAGGCTCTGTCAGCATATCACGCCACCAGTAGGCTGCCTGAGTAGGGAAATCAACTGAAACCGCCTCACCAAATATCGGTGTTAGCACTGGTATATTCGCTTGCTCGGCTAAGGTCGTAATACGCTCTAATGGCTCAAACCAGTCATGTAATGATAAATCGAAAGTACCATTATGGATTGGTAACATGGCGCTTTGCTGAAAATCTGCGCCGTTTAAATCAATATGCGCCTGTAAGCTCTGTTCAGGCATCATATGAATGTCACTCCATAATTCATTATAGGCGCCAGTTTCAATCATGGTGATATCAAATGGCCCATAACGCTCACCAATGTCTTTAAAACCTGAGAAGTAACCGCCATCACCACTAAAGAATAGTTTGTTTTTCTCGCCTTGGATCACCCAACTTGCCCATAACGTAGTATCACGATCGAATAGCCCACGCCCAGAAAAGTGCTGTGCAGGGGTAGCGACTAACGTCAGCCCCGCCAAATTCAGTTCTTGCCACCAAGCCAATTGCGACACTTTACTTGCGCTAATCCCCCAATCAATAAGGTGATCGCCCACTTTTGATGGCGTCACGAAATGCTCAACTTTCTTATTTAAGGCCATAACGGCCGCTTTATCAAGATGATCATAATGATCATGACTAATAATGACCGTCTTAATAGCAGGTAATTGTTCAATACTTATTGGCGATTGATGAAATCGTTTTGGCCCAGCCCATTGAACTGGAGATGCACGTTCGCTAAAGACAGGATCTAACAAGATATATTCACCGTCCAAGCGGATGAGTAATGTTGAATGACCTAATCTAAATATTTGATCTTCAGTACTGAAGCTTAAGCTCAATGTCGTCAGTGGCAAAACAGGCACCGGCTTTACAGGTGTTGGGTGTGCTCTTTTGACGGTAAAATAACTTTTTACTATTTGCCAAATATCACTTAAACCTGATTGATAGTTAATCTCGGTATTTTGAAATTTCTCGTGAGTTTCTTGCGCATTTTTATCATAGCTGCACCATGCTTTTAAGCTAAACGACACCATCAACACTCCAACAATAAATAACCAATATTTCATATTAACGCCAAAAAAAAGTAAACTACACGGTGCAGTTTATGGATTTATTGTTGAAAAGTAAACTACTCAGTGTAATATACTTGCACGACTCCCAGCGAAGATTTGTAAACAAGTATGACAATAACCAAGAAAACCCTCAGCCAACAAAAGCATGAAGCCATCGTTGACGCAGCCAAGCGGATGTTCAAAAAACTGGGGGTTGCGGCGACCAGCATGGATAAACTGGCAGAAGAGGCGCAAGTGTCTAAGCGCACTGTTTACAACCACTTCGCCACTAAAGAAGCCTTAGTCATGCACCTAGTTAGTGAGTTATGGTTTGAAGCCATGGCCAGCAATCAAGAGCAATATCAACCTCAACAGGCACTGCTTTCGCAATTGTCAGCCATCATTTTGACCGAAATTCAATTCATCAACTCTCAAGAGCATATTGATATGGCCCGCGTCGCTATTGGGCATTTGTTTTACAATAGTGAAGAGATGTGCCGTGAAATAGAAAAAATGAAACTGCATGAAACGGCATTATTACGCTGGATAAAAGCCGCTGCAATTGATGGAAGGATTGAGGTTGAAGATGCTACTTTTGCCAATGAGCAACTATTGCATTTGATCAAAGGCCAGTGTTTTTGGCCGCACATTTTAACCTGTTGCGCACTGTTAAATGATCAACAAAGACAGCATTTAGCCGATGAAACGGCAACAATGTTTTTAGCCCGTTATGAGCTTAAAGCCTAAACTGTAATCAAGGGTGCGGGCTTAACGTTAAGCAGGCTTAAGCCTTAAACAGCGCTAAGCCATTAACACCACCAGCAAATAACAGGTGGTTTTATAGTCGATTATCGCCAACACTTAGTGAAATAATGCGGCTAATTTCAGCCAAGGTTAACCCTGACTCTTGTTGCCAGTGGTTAAAAGCCGCTTGGGATTGGCGCAATGCCGTTTGCGAGGTAAATCCGGCATCAACCACCTTAGTGGCTTTGAGATATGACTGCACATCAGTGGTTAATAAAAACGTATCCTTACCCACATTACGTAAAAAATACGGCCCAGTATTGCCACCTAAACGACTGCCTTTCTTTTTTAATACTTGCCAAAGTCCTGTGATATCTTCCGATGGCCAATTAGCAATAAACTCAGCAAAGCTGCCATGCTCAGCCGCAATTTGCTGCACCATATAGGCATTATCAACAATAGATTGGGTTTTCTTTTGATGGCGAATAAGCGTTGCGTCAGTGGCGCGCTGCTGAATTTGATCCGGTGACAGCATTAATACTTTAAACGGTTCAAAATCAAAGAAGGCTTTTTCATACGCAGGCCATTTATTCTCAACCACCCGCCACACAAAGCCACTTTGAAACACTTGCTTGCTCATGGCAGACAAAAGTTGTGCATCAGAAAATTGACCAATCTCATCCGCTTCAAGGGTCAGAGGCAATAAATGAGCTAACGCCTTACTGCCACCTTTACGCTCACTGGCGCGGTCAAAAATATCGCTGAATTTTTCTAATTTGGCCACAAGCTAACCCCGTTAAATAAATGACTAGCGCTTATTATGCTACCTGACTCAGCTTAGGGGCAATATTCTGATCTTTTTTTACTTGCAGAAATTGTTTCCACTTAACCACTTCAGCAGCCATTACTGGCATAGCGCCGTCGTAGCCCGCTTCGGCAATTAAGTGACTGATAGGCACTTGCTTACCTTTGCAGACAAACACACCACGCACATGGGCAATACAATGAACCCCACGATTAGATACAAAGCGCTGCTCAATATAGAAATATTTCTCATCCCAACCAACTATCTTGGTTTCAATGTCAAATTTCTCCAGCGGCTTAATATCTTTAATAAAGGTAAACTCAGATGCGTTTACAATGGGCAGCCATTTAAGTTTTAAAAATCGCTTCATTAAACCCATTTCAGCAATCATATACGTACGAGCTAAATCTAAAAAGGCAGGATAGCGAGAATTAGTAAGATGCATATTGATATCGCAATCGAGCGGTAATGCGCGATATGAAATACGACTGGTACCTAAAAAATCGATGTGATTACAGTGACGAATACGCCAGACAAACAACCAAAACAGACGAAAATATAAATTCATGGGGTTACAACTCCTTTGTCAGCGCCAAAGGCTATCAGAGGTCATACCAGCGAGCAAGTTTGTTCACAAATTTATCCATTCATCATCTAAAACGCCCCACTCTTGATGACATTTTATATCTAAGACTGTGAGCATAAGCCCTTTTTTTATAGTCATTTTTGCCATAAAATGGCCGCGCTTAACTTTATTAAGCATCACAATTTAAATTCTCAGGGCGGGGCGCAATTCCCCACCGGCGGTAAATCGAGGCGACTAAATGCGCCAAGATGAGCCCGCGAGCGCTCGATATTTTTCGAGGTCAGCAGATCTGGTGACTTAGGCCATGTTTTCACATGAAGTACGCCTAACAGTCCAGAGCCGACGGTTATAGTCCGGATGAAAGAGAATAGAAAACACCACTACTTAGGTATGCTGGTGCATTTCGTTTGGCGTAAAGCCACTCTTCAAAGCCCTGATTCTGGTATTTTTTTAGGAGTAAACCATGAATCAGCTAACACTACTTTCGCCATTTGGTGATCCAATCGAACGTGTTGAAAAAGCCTTAGCCGCCTTACGATTAGGTAACGGTGTGTTATTACTCGATGATGAAGATCGTGAAAACGAAGGTGACATCATTTATTCAGCCGAGCACTTAACCGCAAAACAAATGGCATTAATGATCCGCGAATGCAGCGGCATTGTGTGTTTATGTTTAACGGACGAGCAAGCCAACAAACTTGAACTGCCGCCAATGGTGCAAGACAATAACAGTGCTAACCAAACTGCTTTTACGGTTTCAATTGAAGCTAAAGAAGGAGTGACTACAGGCGTTTCAGCTCAAGATCGAGTAACGACAGTAAAAACGGCTACAGCAGTAAATGCGAAAGCCAGCGACCTCGCTCGTCCGGGACATGTATTTCCACTGCGCGCGCGTGCAGGTGGCGTTATGGCTCGCCGTGGTCACACTGAAGGCACGGTTGATTTAATGCAAATGGCCGGTTTATCTCCTGCAGGTGTTTTGTGTGAAGTAACGAACGAAGACGGCACTATGGCCAAAGCGCCTGAAATTGTCGCCTTTGGTTTAAAGCACAATATGCCAGTATTGACCATTGAAGATATGGTGATGTATCGCTTGCAGCATGATTTGAAATTAGCCTAAGGCTTGTTTATAAAGAGCATCTATTTCAAAGCTCTGTTATAAATAAAATGGTAAAAAGAGACGAATATACGTCTCTTTTTAATTTTCAGCTTTATAAGTTATTCACAAACGCTTTATAGCGGCTCATCGCGTGAGCGTTAACTAGCATTCCTTGGTGACCAGTATTTGGCACCATGATTAACGCTTTAACCTCTGACTGACTCGCATCAAATAATTTTTCAGACAACTCTGCTGGTACTTGATCATCATTCTCCGCGCCAATGACCAGTAATGGGCCTTGGTAGTATTGCGCTACCACTTGCTCATTATCTGCTTTACGGAAATCTTCAGGCATTTCGATACGGGTAAATAATAGATACCAAGGTGTTTTCTCATCAATCCAATCATCAACATTGGTGGCAGAGCCTTGTAATACTAATGCGTCGACACTATTGGTTTTTACTAATTGCGCAGCAATGAAACTGCCTAGAGAATAGCCATGCACAATGACTTTATTTGTTGGGTAATGCTGGTGTAAATAGTCAAGTTGCAACTGTGCATCGGCGATTAAATTTTCAATTCGAGGCTGACCTTCACTGGCCCCTAATCCACGACGATCAACAATGAAAATGTCGGTATTGAGTTCTGATAGTCTGGTTAATATTGATAAACTGTCAGGCTCAATTTTCATGCCGTTACCTTGAAAAAACATCAAGGTCGTATCACTTGTAGGGTTATCGATGTAAAAGCCTTTCAACCTGACTTGTTCGCTGGCATCAATACTCACTGGCGTAATGATATTGTTAGGCATGACTTGTTGTAATTGATCAACAAAATCAGTTTGATAGGCGGCTGGTTGCTCATTACTAACAATAAACGTATCTTCACTGATCCTTATGGTACAAGCGGTTGTCATCAATATCATGCAGCCAACTACGGCCCCAGAGAATATATTTTTAATCAAACTTTTCATCTCATCTTCCTTTATAAAAAACGGTCTAGGTTTCATCCTGATACAGTAAAATATCACCCGGTGAACACGCTAAATGCTGGCAAATCGCATCTAACGTCGAAAACCGGATAGCTTTAGCGCGGCCACTTCTCAGCACCGATAGATTTTGTGGCGTAATCCCAACGAGTTCAGCCAGTTCAGTTGACTTCATTTTCCGTTTTGCCAACATCACATCGAGTTCAATAATTATGGCCATTAAATTGTCAGATCTGCCTCTTGTTGTAATTCAGTCGCATGCTTCATCACCCATGCGATGCAATAAAAAACTAGCCCGAACAAGGCAAACTTAAGTTCATAACTACCAAGGCTAAAGTAAATCGGCACTGCACTACTGAGACCGCTAAAGTGCAGTACAGAAGCCACAATCATCGGGTAAAACAGGCTCAATACAATCCACCAAACAAATACCAGCGCGATATGACGTAAGCAACGGAAGTTGTTTTTTGTGAACACTAAGCCTTGCTGATAAAGGTCAAATAACTGATATAGAAAAGTATAAATAAGTAAGTAGGGTAAAATTTCGACGCTACCTAATATCACTCCAGCATGAAAACCTTCAGCATAAAGTGTCTCGGCTAGGATTTTCCACGGCGCACCAAAGTCGACAGCCAGGTAACTGTTAAACCAGCCCCACCAGTCGATCGTCATTACGTATTCGCCTTCTCGAAACTCACCAAATACCATAGTGGCGCCATAACTACTGATTTGTAGCAAGGCTAAAAATATAATAAGTAATTTAATCCATTTACTAAGTAAAACTATTCTATCCATGATTAATTTAGGGTCGGCTAAAGTTAATTAAACGTTAACAGAATTAATAATTAACAGCAACTAATTACCGTTAAACGATAATTACCTCTGTTGATTAGATAATGATAAAAATTGATTTATAAGCTGCAGTCATAAAAAAACCGACAGTAATATGTCGGCCAATTAGATGAACTCTAAATCATGCTTACAAGTCGATAAATAACTGGTTTAAAAGCTGTTTAATTTTCGGATCATTATCTTCAAACTTAATACCTACATTGACTTTGCCATTTTCAAAACGGCTATTACATACTTTGGCTGGTATGGTGATATTCGTGTCATTGGCGTTGCGAATATTAACGAAAATGTCTTTCTCGTTAACTTTTAGGTTTTCATTGTCGGTCTTAAACAAGAAGCCACATCCCTTGGCAGAAATATCAGCAATAATCCCTTTGAGTTCAGAGCCGAGCTTACCTTCACTGTCTTCTCTTGCCTGTATTGAAGACGGTAAATGGGTCACAAAGCGTTGATGGGTGCGTAATTGACGATTCTCAATTTCTTTGGGATAGGTGAGAAATATGAATTTTTCAGGAAATTTAGTGATGTTTCTAATGGTGGTTTTAAATGCAAAACACTCACCTTGCTGGCCTTCCAACAAATAACGCACGACCACACCATTACCATGAGCAAAAACATCTTGATGGTTATTCATCTGAAGCGGAGCTGGATGTTTGAGAATAATATACTTACCAATCTCGTAGCCCACTAACGTGGCTTTAGTTCTAAATTTAACCGGGGAGTTTATTTGTAGATCAACCAAATTACCTGGCATTAAACTAAAAAATATTTGTTCAACTTGTGCGGTCAAAATACGATTCCATTCTAATTTTTATCAGCAACATTCTAGTGCATTCACAACAATAAATTAAGCATATTTAGTGACTTAAAATGAAACTGTGTGATCTTTAAATAATAAAAAGGTGCCCTAAGACACCCTTGAAATAGTCATAACTCTCGCAAGCTTAACTCACTAGGCGTTTATACCTGAATGACGCAATAGTGCATCGGTATTAGGTTCACGACCCATAAAGCGTACAAATAAGGTCATTGGCTCTTCACTGCCACCCATTTCTAAGATGTTATTTAAGAAGCTTTTACCGGTTTCAGGGTTAAAAATACCTTCGTCTTCAAAACGAGAAAACGCATCTGCCGATAATACTTCAGCCCATTTATAGCTGTAGTAACCCGCAGCATAGCCACCAGCAAAAATGTGCGCGAAGCCATGCTGAAAACGATTAAATGCCGGTGGCACATTCACCGCTACTTGGCTACGAACTTCATCTAAAATGCCTTGAATATCTGCGCCTTTAGCTACATCAAACTCATGGTGCATTCTAAAATCAAACAATGAGAACTCAAGTTGGCGTAACATCATCATCCCAGATTGAAAGTTCTTTGCCGCCAGCATTTTATCCAATAAAGCTTTTGGTAATGGCTCGCCGGTTTCAAAATGACCTGAAATTTTCGCTAATGCCTCTTCTTGCCAGCACCAGTTTTCCATAAACTGACTTGGCAGCTCTACCGCATCCCAAGGCACACCATCGATACCCGATACGCCGCCCACTTCAATTTGAGTCAGCATATGGTGAATACCATGACCAAATTCATGGAATAAGGTGGTCACTTCATCATGGGTGAATAAAGCAGGTTTACCGTCCACTGGGCCATTAAAGTTACAGGTTAAATAGGCCACAGGCTTTTGCAAACCTGTGGATGTAACGCGGCGACCACGACAGTCATCCATCCAAGCGCCGCCGCGTTTGCCGCTGCGAGCGTATAAATCTAGGTAGAAACTACCACGATGGACTTTATCAGCATCATAAATGTGGAAGAAACGCACATCATCATGCCACTTATCAAACTCATGTTGCTCTTCAATGGTTAAGCCAAACAGGCGTGACACTGTGTAGAACAAGCCTGATAGCACTGTGTTTTCAGGAAAATATGGACGTAGTAGTTCTTGAGAAACTTCGTACTTGTGGTGCTGTAATTTTTCTGCGTAGAAACTTAAATCCCACGATGCCATTTCAGTCACATCATAATGCTCTTTAGCGAAAGCTTTTAACTCAGCAAGTTCAGCTTTGGCTTGATCTTTTGAGCGTAGGGCTAATTCATTTAAAAATGACAATACTTGACTAGGATCATTGGCCATTTTAGTTGCTAAAGATTTATCAGCATAGCTGTCAAAACCCAATAGCTGGGCTAACTCATGACGCAACGCCAAGATTTCGTCCATATTGGCACTGTTATCAAATTCGCCTGCATTGGGCCCTTGATCCGATGCGCGAGTCACAAATGCGCGATAGCATTCTTCACGTAATTGACGATTTTCGCTGTAGGTCATTACCGGTAAATATGAAGGGAAGTCTAGCGTAAATAACCAGCCTTGTAGCTCTTTGGCCTCTGCCATTGCTTTAGCTGCCGCAATAGCTGAATCAGGTAAACCCGCTAATTCAGTGTCATCGGTAATCAGCTTAGTCCATGCTTGGGTTGCATCAAGCAGTTGATTTGAAAAATTACTGGTAAGCTCTGATAGGCGTTTTACTATTTCGCCATAGCGCAGTTTTTGCTCATCATTTAAGCCAATACCCGATAACTCAAAGTCACGTAAACTATGGGTCAATAAGGTTTGCTGCGGGGTAGTAAGCTTTGCAAAACCGTCAGATTGTTGCAATGATTTATAAGCTTGGTATAACCCTTGGTGCTGACCCACAAAAGTGCCATATTCAGATAATAACGGTAAGCATGCATCGTGCGCTTCGCGCCATTCATCAGTGCTAACCACTGAGTTCATGTGTGATACTGGCGACCAAATTTTGCTTAATTGATCGTCCACTTCTTCAAGGGGGGCAATTAAGTTTTCCCAAGTGTAAACAGAGTTATTGCTTAGCACTTGTTCAATTTTACTTCGACAAGTTGCAATAGCCTGCTCAACTGCTGGCTGGATATGCTCCGCTTTGATTTTCGAAAACTGCGGCAGTTCAGTGTCACTTAGCAATGGGTTGCTCATCTTTGATTCCTCGGGAAGTCGATTCAATATCACCTTCATTGTTAATAGGGGTTAAAGTGGCGAATTTCAAGGGTAAGCAATCATCATAAGCAGGATAAAAGCATCATAGTGACCAACCATTGTTAACCCCTAAGTGCATTAACTAAATGCCAGCAGCGCAATTATCACTCACTAACTGAAAGCCAACACAATAACTGTGAATAAGATCTCAACCTCAGTCAGCCACTTTTTATAAACAAATATTCGACAAGCTGATCACAAATCGTACTCATTATCATTTTTATTTGAGAAAGTTAATGTATTCTCATTAAAAATTAATTCCTTTTGAGTCTGATACTAAATATGAAACCAACATTGTCATTGTTAGCTGTATCCCTATTGAGTATTTCCCCTTTTATGTCAGCAGCGAATGCCAGTGATGTTGCTGTCGCAGTTGATTTAGGTTGGGACTCAAAATACATCTCAGAAGGGCGTAATAACCTTGAAGATGGCGGCATCTATTGGGCTAGCGCAGCCATAGAAACGGGCAATCTAACCACTTATGCAGTTGTTGGCCGTGGTGACAGTGTTCATTACACTGAATGGAACTTTGGTGTTGAATATAGTTTGCAGCTCCATGATGACTTAGAAACCTTAATCGGCTACCAACGGCTTGAGTTTTATGGTGATGAGCGCGCAAACGATAATGAATTATTTGCTGAAATTGCCTATATCGGCGTGCCTTGGCTAATTCCTTCACTGGCTTATACCTTTGCCACCGAGGCCAGTGGTTATTTTGTTGAACTGAGTTTACATAGCCCCTGGCAAATCAGTGAACGTTTCTCGGTTACGCCCTATGTGACTCAAGGATTTGATTTTCGCTATGCCAGCCAAGACTACGATGGTGCCAATCATTTTCAGTTCGGAGTTGAAGCGGGTTATGAAATCAGCTCAGAAATTGCTATTAGCGCCCATGTTAGTCACTCGATTGCAATGGAAGATATTAAGCAGCAAGCCCGCAATGAAGGCGTCACGGGCAGTTTAGATCAAACTTATGCAGGGGTTAATTTAAGCTTTAGTTTCTAAACCTTTAGTTTCTAAAGCTTTATAAAAATAGCGTAAAAAACGCCCATAGATTTATGGCGAAAGTCTACCGCATATTCTAAGCTAAGCGGGTGAACCATGACTCACTTGAAGCAAAGGAATGCTTATGACCATATTGAAAGGGATTTTCCCGCTTATTTTTGTATTTATAATTAGCCAAATAGCGCCATTATTTATGACCATTGACTCACCTCAGGCCAACGAATTTGAGCAATTAGTCAGTAAACCGGCCAGCGAGAACAAGCAACCCAACCAAGCATCACTATCAATGAAGTCATTGCCGATGAATGTGGTACTTGATCATCAAGGTCAAGCAATCGAGCGACCCGCCACACAATCAGCGCTGGACTATTCTGCTGATGAGATGCTGCTAGAACCGTCGTCTACTCAGCAAGCAGTAAAGCGTGATACAAGCACCGCAAACAATAAAAAAGCCACCAGCAAAAATAAACCGCTCAAACTAGCAAAAAAGACCGCTAACGACCCCAGTTGTCGCTGGCTAGGTAATCGGATTAAACAACTGAGGGTGCAATTAAAAAGGCACTACTCAGAACATGTTGAAACTGAGCTATCTCATCGACAAACTGAGTGGGATTGCTTGCAATGCTCAACCTCAGGCCCAAGCCAAGAGCAATACTCCCAATGTCAGTATCGGCGCTAAACAAACCATAAAAACTTTTTAGCCACCGTAAAACCAATTCCCGACTTAAGCGGCCTAGGAGACTAGCTTGTGGCTGAATTCCGCCCTACAATGGCTGCAAATGAAATATTCTTATCCTAAGAAACCACTTGTTCGAGGTAAAAACCTCCAAATAACAAGCTGTAAAAATACAATTAGAGAGGGTTAACATGGCTCAACATTTTGACTATATCTGCCTAGGCGCAGGTAGTGGCGGTATCGCTTCAGCAAACCGTGCCGCACAGCGCGGCGCCAAGGTATTAGTAATTGAAGCCAAGCATGTTGGCGGTACCTGTGTAAATGTGGGTTGTGTACCTAAAAAAGTCATGTGGTACGGTGCTCATGTCGCTGAAGCCATGAACCTATATGCAAAAGATTATGGTTTTGATGTTACGGTAAATAAGTTTGACTGGAATACCTTAGTTGATAATCGCGAAGCATATATTAGCCGTATTCACGATGCCTATGGGCGCGGCTTTGCTAACAATAAAGTCACCTTAGTAAATGGTTACGGTCGCTTCATTAACAGTAACACTATTGAAGTGAACGGCGAGCAATACACCGCTGACCATATTACTATTGCCACTGGCGGCGCGCCGACTATTCCTAACATTCCTGGTGCTGAATACGGTATTGACTCTGACGGTTTCTTTGCTTTACGTGAACAACCTAAACGCGTTGCTGTTGTTGGTGCTGGTTACATTGCGGTAGAAGTTGCCGGTGTATTACACGCCCTTGGCAGCGAAACCCATTTATTAGTGCGCAAACACGCCCCGCTACGTAATTTCGACCCTATTTTAATTGAAACCTTAGTTGAAGCAATGGCAACTGATGGCCCTAAACTTCACACTCATAGTATTCCAAAATCAGTGACTAAAAATACTGATGGCAGCTTAACGTTAGAGCTTGAAAACGGTGAGTCACTCACGATTGATTGCTTAATTTGGGCCATTGGTCGCAGCCCATCAACTGGCAACATTGGTCTAGAAAATACTGATGTCACCCTAAATCCTAAAGGTTACGTGGTTACCGATGCACAGCAGAATACCACCGCAAAAGGTATTTATTGTGTTGGTGACATCATGGAAGGCGGTGTTGAACTGACGCCAGTTGCAGTTAAAGCTGGGCGCTTATTATCAGAGCGTCTATTTAACGGCATGACAGATGCCAAAATGGATTACTCGGTTATTCCTACCGTGGTATTCAGCCACCCGCCAATTGGCACTATGGGCTTAACTGAACCAGAAGCTATTGAGCAATATGGTGAAGCCAACGTTAAGGTATACAGCTCAGGCTTTACCTCTATGTACACAGCGGTAACGGCACATCGTCAAGCCTGTAAAATGAAGCTGATTTGCGCTGGCGACACGGAAGTGGTTGTGGGGATTCACGGTATCGGTTTTGGTATGGATGAAATCTTACAAGGTTTCGGCGTAGCCATGAAAATGGGCGCAACTAAAGCTGACTTTGACGCCGTGGTAGCGATTCACCCAACTGGTGCTGAAGAGTTTGTTACCATGAGATAAGTCATCGTTAAATAATGATTTAAAGCAAAGCGAGAAGTCATTTCTCGCTTTTTTATCGCTTTTTTTAACTACAAAATCAAAATCGCTTATTTTTGACAGCTTAATGTGCAGTATGCACTTTGGTTTTCAGCCAGCTTTTAAAATCTTTTTCTGTGGGGATACGTTTTGCTGAGTGACCTAGCAATTGCGTTAACGCATAACTAAATTGATGATATAACTTAGGATCGTCATGCTGCTTATGGCCATCATCGATATTAATTACTGCGCCGCGTAAGTAATTCATCACCAACTCAACCCGGTCAAAGCCTGCCACTTCACCTATTTCACGTATGGTATTTTCATTCCAGCGATAAGACTCAGCGGTCAATTTCTCATAACGTTGACGATAATAATCGCTGCAATTATTCAGTAGAGTTTCATTGGGCAGAACCCGCTCAATGACAAAATGTTGCTCAGATAAAATACTAAACAAACGCTGGCAGTGATGGAAAATAAAACGTTGATAGGGATCGGGGTACATTGCTGTATCTGACTCAATTTGCGCTAACCACTGCTCGAACTGGGCACAGCCAACTGCCACTATCAAATCAGCCTCAGTGGTGAAGTGATTGTAGATTGTCCCTTTGGATATTTGACTTGCTTTCACCAAGTGAGAACGGCATAAATCAAAGATTTTATGTCCTTTTAAGCACCTTTGAGAAACCTCAACTAAATAGTCTCCCCGCTGATCCCAACTGCTCATCCTGACCTCGGTATACTTTATGTAAATTTATTGTTTCAACTTCACATTCAAACAATAACAAGCTTTAAGGAAACCCTATACTGAGTAATACTAATACCACTATGAACAATTGTAATAGCCAATGTTAAAAGTTGAATTGTTAGAAAGTTTTATTGCGGTTGCCGAGTGTGGCAATTTATCTAAAGCTGCAGAAAAAATTTGCCGCACCCAATCAGCTTTAAGCCTACAAATCAAAAAGCTTGAAGAAAGTGTCGGTCAAACTTTGCTACTTAGAGATAACAAAGGGGTGTCACTGACTGAATCCGGTGAAACCCTACTTAATTACGCCTATAAGATGATCCAACTCAATTCACAAATATTGGATGAACTTAAAGATAATTCCAACAAACAAACTATTCGCTTTGGCGTCCCAACTGATTACATTAAACGTTATTTAAATAGTTGTTTATTAGAATTTATTCGTGAATTTACCCGCATTGAATTAGTGATCGATACCGATGTTAGCGGCAACTTATATAAGCGGCTGCAACAGGGTGAATTTGATGTGATTGTGGCCACCCACTGGCAGGCTCCCGTTAATGGTGAGTTGTTATTTGAACGCCAATTTCATTGGGTCGCAGCTAAAAATGGCAATGCCCATTTGCACAGTACCATTCCAATGGCGCTGTATCCTGAAAACTGCCCAATTCGAGCGCAAGTTTTTGCTAATCATCAATTATCGATGCGACCAATCAATGTATTGCTGTCTTCACCCTCACCTAATGCGCTGTGCATGGCGGTGGAAAATGACTTAGCCATTGCCCCTATTGCTGAATTTCGCATTAACGATAAGATGCAAATATTGGATCCTATTGAGCATGGTTTGCCGCCATTGCCGGTATTTAATGAGTCGGTGTACGTTAATCCAGAAACTCAAAGCCCTGTCACGGAGCAATTAGTCAACTTGATCAAAGCCAATGTGGTATCACTGGCATCTGCAAAGGTTTAACCCTCTCTTAAAACGTCTTTTTAAACACCTGCTACCGAAATAAAAACATAAAAAAGGAGCGATAAACGCTCCTTTTGTTTGGGGATAACACTAAGCTGTAAGCTTATTCTTTATGCTTGCCGTACTCAAAGGTGTGACAATTACTGCACAGTGGCTTTTTCGCTTTATGCTCGCTGTGACACTCTTGGCAAGGTAGCTCTTTACCATAGTGCAGATTGTTATGCGGGTTTTGCCACTTATCTTCTTCACTGCGAGCAGTTTGTTCAGCTAAATCATCTACATTGTGGCACGCTAAACACGATTCATCAGATGGATATTGCTTCATGCCTTGGTCATGGCACGCTTTACAATCTTTACCGATAACGTCTTTATGGTAGTCACGTATTTCTACTGCTTGAGCTGATAAGCTGGCGAAACTAAGCATAGCCAGTGCAAGCATAATCTTTAATGTTTTCATCAATAATTCCTCTTGTTTACTTGCTATGTTAAGCATTCATCATGCTACGAGCGGCAGTCATACCCATCACCATACATTCAGGTATCGAACAACTTCCTAAACGGCTGACCCCATGGATCCCACCACACACTTCACCTGCAGCAAATAAACCTGTTATCGCTTGTCCTGTGAAACTGTCTTTCACTTCAGCTTTAGTAGTAATTTGCACTCCACCTTGGCAGTAATGCACTTTTGGCCATAAACGCACCACGGTAAATGGTGCTTCAATGTACTTACCAGCAGCCTTGGTCATGTTCTTACCAAACTGCTTATCCTCACCAGATTTAACATATTGATTATATTCTTTAATCTGCGCTTTGAGTGCTTTAAGTGGCACATTGAAATGGGTCGCTAATTCATCAACCGACTCAAACTTCCAACCGACGTTATACTTAATCACCTTCTTGGTATTTGGATGCTTTTTAGAATCCTTATAGCTGGTGATCAGCAATGGAGGATATGGATTACCTTGCTCGTCACGACAACTTAACTCAGCATCGGCGCGTGTTTTACGGTCCGCAATTTCATTCATGAAACGCTTACCGGTTAAGCGGTTTACCGCCATTGAATGTGGGAAATTATAAATTGAGTAGTTAGACACATAGCCAAAACCCCCTTCATCAGGAGATGCCCATGGGCCAGATTGAATATGAGCTAAATGAACTGGCACCGCGCCTAAGCGGAACATTTCGTACATGCCTTCACCTGTTGCGCCGGGTGCGTTGGTACAACCCACTTCAGCAGTAAGTGTTGGATCTTGCGCCATACGTAAATTAACATTTTGAGCAAAACCACCAGTGGCCATGATCACCCCACGTTTCGCTCTCACATTAATCACTTTGCCTGGTTGGTCTTCTTCAAAGTGATAGTTTTGACGCATTTTAACGCCTAATACTTCACCTTTTTCACCGACTAAGAAGCCTTCAAACTTCGAACGGTTATGGGTGTTAACACCTAACTCGCGGCATTTTTTAAGTAATGGCTGAGTGATCCCCGCGCCGCAACTTACGGTTGTTTGATAAGTACGAGCTACTGAGTGACCACCAAGTTGTTGTAAATACGGATGATATTCAGAACCTGCATCTAAGGTCATTTGCAGTGCTTCAACAGCATGCTCTGCTACATGACGTAACAAGGCTTCATCTGCAATACCACGACCTGCTTTCATTTGATCGGCCACCATGCGCTCAACTGAATCGTCAACGCCTTCTTGTTGCTGCATTGGCGTTCCCGGCGCAGCAAACAGACCGCCATTAATGGCGGAGTTACCACCAAAGTAGGACATCTTTTCAAAAATATGCACATCTTTGGCGCCAAGCTTTTTCGCTTCGATTGCTGCTGCTAATCCGGCAAAGCCCGAACCAATAATCACAATTTCAAATTCTTCATCCCACTTAACACCTGCAGCTTTTTCTGATACTGCCATCGCAGGAGCAACCATTGCCGCGCCAGCTGCTACGCCTAAACCCGTGATAAATTTACGGCGTCCCAATAAGTCTATTTTAGTCATCGGTCATCACCCTTTTGTTTTGATTGACTCCTTTATCATAGAGCTGGAATCAATTCCAAAACGGGAACTAATATTAAAATTAACTGAATAGGGTTAGTTTTAAGTCACTAATCAATTGTAGGTAGGATTTTCAATAAAAATGTAACAGGTGAAGTGTTTTGGAATGGTTTCCAAATTGAGTGAATAACCGACATATTAATGCTCAAAAACCCTAATGCGCTTTGCTCAGATAATCACACAAATTAAGCCGTTAACCTGCTAGACCAAATGTGACCGAATAGTCGTTTTCACTGTAGATAGTGTTTTGTTCAACATAGCTATGTAATGATGTAAATCTGAATATGCTTATTTTCAAAAGATAAATACCTCAGCACCACAAAGGATAACCAATGACAGAGCCCGCCGAATTAACTTACATGAGTGTGAAGCAAGTATCAGCGTACCTTTCTCTCAGTGAAAAAAAAGTCTATTCAATGGCCAATGACTGCATTTTACCGGCAAGTAAAATTACCGGAAAATGGTTATTCCCTAAGATACTCATCGACAGATGGATAATGGAATCTTGTCACAGTGGCATATTGTCAGACCGTATGCACATTACTGGCAGTGATGACCCATTATTGTCAATGCTAGTTGCAAAAGTGATGTCGCAGTGAACTGGTCAGTTATAGCTCGACGGGTTCTAGCTTAGGCTTAGATATATTATCCCGTGGTTATGCGGATGTGTGTGCTTTGCACTGGGGTAGGCTTGAAGACAGCAATGAAAGCCATCTTGAATTATTAAAAAAATATCCAAACCACCAGCAATGGCTAATGTTGCATGGCTTTAACCGTAAACAAGGTTTAATGATGCGCCCAGAAACGCACCTTAAATACGAAACGCTAACTGAAGCCTCTGCGAGTACCTCTTTACCATCCTGGCGCTGGATAGCCCGTCAGGCAGGATCTGGCAGTCAGCAACACCTTGAGCAATGGCTAGCAACAAAAGACATCGATTTTGAAGAGGTTAATTCGACCATCGTAGCCCAAAGCGAACGTGAATTGGCAGGTTATATTGCCCGTCATAATGGTGATATCGGCTTTGGTTGTCAGTCTGTAGCCTTTGAAAGCGGACTAAGCTTTGTCCCCATTCTTACTGAGTCTTTTGACTTTGTCATGCCGCAAAGCATCTACTTTAGACGCCAATTACAACAACTTTTATGTATGTTTCAAGAGCCAAAATCAATTCAACTCGCCGCTACGCTTGGCGGCTATGATCTCACTGATTGCGGTAAGTTGCTTATGTAGACGATGGTAATCGTTACATTATGCTGTAGTAGAAATTCAATATTGGTAATACTAAATGAGCTACGTTGCTGAAGTAGAAGCTAGCAATGCGCGCTTGTTATATGATTTGTCATGAGCGACCCCGAATATATCAGTAAACAGGTATTTTCAAATACTCTGATAAATGCTGTTAGCTGTCATCCATTGGACGTTTACTTTGCCATTATGGGGCTGCATCAAAGTAACTATAGCCGATTAAAAATTAGTAAACGGCCCTGAATCGCTTTATCATCACGTTCGAAGACCGTCCTAAAAAACTACATTTAAAACTGCAATTACACAGAGTTATTTACAAGCTCAGTTTAGCGGGAACCATTATTGATCACATTAGCGGCTTCATTACCCGCTAAACGACCAAACACAACCGTGTCTGCTATCGCATTACCACCAAGGCGATTTTTACCATGGACGCCACCAGTCACTTCACCTGATGCGTAAAGGCCATTTACCTTTTTACCGTTATTAAGATAAACCTCTGCCTTTTCATTGATAGCAATACCTCCCATTGTGTGATGAATCGCGGGTGCAACATCAACAACATATATGGGAAACTTAACATCCGTTTTCATAAATTTCTTTTCGAATGCGAGATCCTTACCATTCTTTTGAAATTCGTTATATTTATCGAGGGTGTCCTTAGTCTTCTTCGCTGGCATTCCTGTCAATGCCTCGAGTTCATCGTAGCTATTGACGATATCAACTAACCCTAGAATTTCTAAGCCTTTTAGCTGGCTGAGTTCATTAAGCACATCTTGATCGTAAAGCATCCAAGAGTGACTATTTGATTGATCTATTATCGCTGCAGAAACAACATCTCGCGTCCCAAGCTCATCAACAAATCGCTCACCTTCATCATTCAGTAAAATTGCACCAGCACCGCGTATCGTACCCGTGATGAGAATTTTACCTTTAGCAGCAGTAGGGAACAGCTGGATCTCTTTCACATCCTTAACTTTTCCATCAATCTCTTTCACTAGCGTAATACCATCACCCTGGTTGCCCTTATTATTTGTGGTAGCCACACCTTTTAAATCTGGGCGAAAGCTTGACACCATATCGTTATTTGCAGCAAAACCACCTGAGGCAATGACCACACTCGAAGCGCCTACCATGTAATATCCTTGATAGCGACCTTTAACGACAACACCCTTAATTTGATCATTATCATCGACCACAAGTTTGACGACGGGAGCATTAACTCTGGTTTCAATATTGTGCTTCTCGGTCGCTGCAATAAGGGTTTTCATTATATGTGGACCCGCTTTTGCGCCACCTGTTGGACGGTGAACCCGCTCAAAACTATGCCCGCCAGGTCGACCAACAGAATTAAGATCAGCTCCCAAAGACTTCAACCATTCAACTCCATCCGCGCCATTATCACTTAATGTTCTAGCCAACTTAGGATCATTATGTTGATAGCCTCCTTTCATTGTATCTTGATACCAAACCTCTTTTGAGTCGGCTATATTTAGTGATTTTTGCGTTGTAGATTCTGCAGAAGCCATGCCCCCAGCCGCCAACATAGAGTTACCTCCAGGTAAAGGCTCTTTTTCTAAAATCAATATGTTATCGACTCCTGCTTCTGCAGCAGATACAGCTGCAGTAGTGCCTGAGGCGCCAGAGCCTATAACCACAATATTAACGGTTTCTATAGGGCCCGCTGCAATCGCTTTATCCACCTGTTTTTGGTCAACCGTTAGTGCTGTAGGGCGCCATTGATTATCACCAAAAGGCATTTTTAAATCGAAGTCATGGCACGAGTTACACATCAATGACGACTCTTTGTGACCTGAGTGACAAGTCGTACAATTAAGAGTGCCTAAATCAATGTGCGAATTGTGTGGGTCTACGCCGTGACTCTCTTTCAATGCAAGCTCTTCATAACCACCATGGCAATCAATACACGCAGCATTTTCCAACGTTAACGCATCATCAATCTTCATATCTTCACGGTGACATGTTTGACAGCTAGTAAAATCTTTATGCTTGGTCACTAACCCTTGTGCGCTAGCGGTACCGGCACTTAAAAATAAGGTGCTCGCTAGAATTATATTGAGCTTTGTCAGTTTCATGTAGGTTTCCTATCATTTGGGTAAATATCGTCATAATAGGCGCTTAAATGCATAGGGAATAGAGAGGAGCACTGCAAAATATTGCTTCTGTGTGGCTAGCGTTATAAATAGTTGGTATAAATGTAAGCTGTTAATTTAAAACTAAAATTGTTTTTTTGCAATTCAACTCCTCAATAGTGAGGCGTCGGGTGGATTGCTATCATCGCTTTCAACGTTTTGGAATAAATATGCTGACAGTCGTCCCTATATTGAGCTGGGATTCAATCTCCATGTACCCCTGATGCTCTATTATTATTCGTTTACAAATGGCCAAACCCAGCCCCATTCCTCCCTCCGTTCTTCGCGTCGTAAAAAAGCCTTCATCGGCTTGAGATAAAGTATGTTCAGACATGCCATGCCCGTTGTCACGTACACTGATAACATTATGTGTAGACGACTGGGTTACAGCCAAATAAATAACGCCACCAGAGGTTGGGCAAGCATGAATGGCGTTTTCAATAATATTAACTAACACTTGCTCTAGTCGTGCTTTATTACCGTAAATATTGATTGCACGCTTAAGGGAGTTATCGTAGAGCTCAACATTATATTTTTTACTTAAAGGTGAGCATAAAAGCAGGGTTGCCTGACAAAGTTCACCGGCACTCATATCATGAAACTCAGTTGCGGGCGTTGGCCGTGCATAGTCTTTCAGCTCTTTAACAATATTACTTATTTTTTTACTCGACTGGGTTATTTGACACTGCTGTTGTGTCATCTCAATGCTAATTTTATTGAGATCAATATTATGCAACAACAAGTCCATTTCTAATCCGGGAGTTTGCACGGTAAAATTAAGTAACCGCTGTGCATTTTTGCCTAACTCTTCACCTGAACGAATAATAATTCCGTTTGGGTTATTGATTTCATGGGCTATACCTGCAGAAAGGGTACCTAGCGTGGCAAGTTTTGCTTTTTCTTGTGCTATTGCAGATTGAATTTTTAACTCTCTAGTACGGCAATTTACAACATGTCGTAACGACACCACCCATACCATTGCAGCGATAAATATCAGTATGCCAAAAGTGGTGATATTGATAAACCACGTTTTCATTGTTGCGTAATTTCTAATTTTATCAGTCGTACCAAACCAACTTTCACGAAGTTTAAAAAGCTGACCATTATTGCTCAAATGAATAAGAGAATCATGGATCTGCTTTTGAATTTCCACAGCGTCATTCCGACTAGCAAAGGCATAGGTTCTTGGGAACAAGGGCAATACACTTACTTTTAGATTGGTGATGCGATTGCTCCCTAATGTATCATGGCCAACCTTGGCATTAATGATTGCCGCATCAGCCTTTCCTTCACTCACCAAGTTTAAAGCCTGCTTTTCAGATGATGCATAAATTAATTCAATGTTCAGATCTGCAGTAATCAATGCCAACTCCGTATAGGACCATTGATTTATAGCGACCGTTAAGCCGTGTAAATCGTTTAAGTCATAAATATCAGCACTCGAAAGTCGAGTGTAGATATGGCTATATGCAAGTGAAAAGGGTTCCGCTTTAATCGCCTTAGTGACGATTGAATTTTTTGAACCATCTGATGCAATACCAATGGTAATAACATCGATTTCACCAGCATTAAAGGCATGAACGATGCTCTCCCAATCAGAACTAACAATCGTTAGTTTAACCCCGTGAATACTTGCAACCTCCTGCATCAACTCAACATTAAAACCTCTTGGTTGACCTTTGTTGTCCACCCACTCATAAGGAGCAAAGTCTTTATCTATTCCATAGATAATCTCGGCATTGACGATTGATGGCAGTAATAACAGCAACAGCATAACTAGTTTCATCGTTTAGCTAACCGTCGGCATAAAGCCGCCGGGGAGAGCCCGAGTAATATAGCTGCATTTTTTTGAGAGTGGTTGCTGCGAGCCAATGCTTCTTGCACCAGCTCTTGGTTTACTTCTGCAATCGTAGGTAAAGGATCTGGAAAAACGATTTTATGACTGATAACAACTGGCTGTTTTACGTTCGCTGACATGCAGCGCCGCTTTGCTGTATGTAATGAAAGTTGTTGATCTACATCTAACGAATCTGAAACCAAGCTTGCCAATTCGGTAATATTACCCGGAAAATCGTAGCTCTTAATAAAGTCGATAAAGGTGTTTACCGCGTCAACGTTACAAGTCACATCAAATGAATCCGGTAGGAAATAAGGAACTAAAAGCCCTAAATCTTCAATCCTTTCACGTAACGGGGGTAACTCGATATGGTGATTGCACAACTTATAATACAGATCGGCTCTGAAACTGCCCTCTTCGACCATCTTTTTAAGATCTACTGAACAAGTACAAATAATCCGAGCGCTAATAGGAAGTTGACAATGAGTTCCCAATGGTGAAAAACTATAACGATTAAGCAGTTCAAACAGGACACTTTGTGCGTATAAACTTAGGTTTTCGACCTGTGAGATCACTAAGTAGCCACTGTTAATCTTATGCAAAATGCCTAACTGTGGCTCTAAATGCCCCTGATAACCTCTACTACAGCCTAATAACTGGATTAACCAATGTTCACTGTCTGGGTGACACTGCAATTGTTCTAACTCTGCCTCTTTTGCAATACATTTTGCCAACGTTTTTTTGCCTGTTCCTGTTTCACCGCTAATAAGAATAGGTAAATTACTTGACTCTATTGTTTTGGCATAGCCAATGACTTGCTGCACTTTTAATGAGCGCGATATGATTGTTGAATAACCAATATCAAAATTTGGTTTATGATTGAAATAGAGCTTTACCATTGAGCGGTAACTTTTTTCTAGATTTCTTTTCTCAATAATTGTTTGTAATCTTTTCTCTAGTAAAGGACCTTCAGTCCCTTTGACGAGAAAATCAGCCGCACCTGCTTGCATACACTCAACAGCCGTATCTAAATTATCCATACCCGTTAACACTATTAATGTAATATCAGGGTATAGAGAATGAACTTCCTTTATTATATGTAGACCACTTATGGTCGGCATTATCAAATCAAGTAAAATTATGTCAATGTCTATTTCATTAAGTATCGCAGAACATTGTGTAGGGTCGGATAATTTAATTATATTAATATCGAGAGGTAAATTGTCGACAAGTTGAGCTATATTATCCACCCATACTTTTTCATCATCTAGTATTAAAGCATTTAATTTCGTCATATCACAGTATTACTGCTGAATTTATTAACAAGAGTACTGAGTTGTTCAGAACAAATACGTTAGGGAGGTCACACTACTTTCTAATAGCTATTATTCATCGGCTTTATGTGATCGATTACACACAATGAAGCGAAGTTGATTGCGTTACCACAATCAACTTAATATAGGTAGTTTTAGAAATAGTAAGCCATATTGACGTTAACTCTACTGTTCCATTTGTCATCAAGATCAACTAAACCAATCCCTTGGTCACCTAACCATAATGCATTCTTAGCGAAATAATGGTCGACATAAAATCGAAACTTATCCACAGCAATACTCACGCCAGTGGAGTTCAACTGTGTATCGTGCTGAGCAATGTCAGCAGTATCCGGCGTCACCATGCTATAGTCATTGTAGACAGTAAAATGCCCCCAATCACGGGTAAATCTCTTCGCGATATTGACAGTGTATATTTGACCTTTACTGGCAACTTCAAAACTACTATTGAGCATTTTCATGCCATAGTAATTAGTATCGTTTTGACCATCATTGTATTGTTCAAAGTGATAATCGACCATCTGCAACTGTATGTTTAGTCCTTTATAATTTGCATCAACATGAGCAGCGTAAGCCTTTGAAGTACCATTGTCATCAGCTTGTGCGTTATAGAGTTGTCCGTGCTGCAATGACGCACCAAGCTCTACATTTAAGTCGCCTAGCTCCATAAGGTAACTTTGCCTTATGTTGATGGTATTGGCATCTTCGTTATTATAATCAGTCCCATTTATCGTGCCGCTATAAGCTGCTGCCGAGAACCCACGCTTATCCGAAGCACCATATGCTGCACTCTTAAAGAAAGCGTACTCCGAGGTCCAACCCCCTTTAGCATAAGTGGCTTTTGCCCCAACCTCATAAGCATCTTCAAAACCTAAATAGTAATTAAGGCTGTACCACCAATTATGAGAGGCATAATTACGGTTGCCAAACGGCTTACCCACCAAACCGACATCAAATTGCCAATTTTCAACACCTTTATAATAAACATAACCGAGCTTTAAATAGTCATAACTATTCATAAATCGATAAGTTATATTTGACCCCCAAGCATCCCACTCTCCTTTAGCCACAAGCTCAAAACTATTAAAGGCAAGGTCGCCACCTTTTGATTGTGAACTGGTGGAATAATCTTGATATGAATAGTTATATTTGATGGAGCCACCAATGTCGATGGTATCATCCTGTGCCTGGACATAAGTAGAAGCTAAAAACACCACAGTTATCAAACTGAGGCTTTTTGTATTTAATTTCAAACGTTTCCCCCTTGGGCTGGGTTTGCGCCCAGCTCCACATGTGTTGTTATTTATTACTTGTCTTCATATAACCAGTTAGCAGCATCTTCTCCTTTAGCTGCTGGAATTTTTTGTGGAGGAGTGAGGCAATGTTTTTGGGGGTCTTCATCGGTCCAACACTCTTCAGGCATGAATGGTAAGCCACCCACATGGATAGAATCTAGAGAGGCATCATCCTCTTTCCACCAGAACCAGACAACTTCCATTGGTACGTCACCAGTATTTTTGATCGCATGCACATCGAATGGTCTTGTTAAAACAAAAGTGCCAGGGGTAGCTGTAACCACTTGATCATAATTATAAAACTCGCCTTCACCACTAACAACAACGTATGTTTCCCAGCTAGGATGCTGACCAACAGCGTAGACAGCACCTGGTTCAAAGGTAAAAGTACCAGCCATGATATTCTTAACATCTAGTGGGGCGCCTGGACCTAGAGGGTAGGTATAAGTGTAATTTGGATTAGCTTCAATTTTACTGGAATCAACTCCATGATCATCAGCCCATTGCTTATATGCTTTAAATCGAGCCGTCTTCATTTGAGGAAGGTCATCATAGGCATTAATATGCCATTGCAATCCATCACGAAAACCATTTACTGGATATTTAGTGCCGTACTCGTTATAACCACCTTTTTTCATTTCTGCACCAGATATGTATTTACCTTCCCACTCCCATTGTCCTTTCTCTGGGATATTGTGTGCCATTGCAGAACTTGAAAAAAGTGTAAATAAAGCTAAAGCTGTATATTTTATTGTCATTCTTATTTCTCTATAGGTAAATGTATAGACAAACAATATCAATAACTAATTACTAAATAAGTGACTTGGCTCAATTGAAAAT
>NZ_MCTY01000057.1:0-10145 GCF_002873635.1 Shewanella sp. 10N.286.52.B9 | reverse complement strand
AATCCAGCGAGTGCATTTTCTGTTACGGATGCTGGTGGAGTAGAAAAGAGTAAAGACAGAGCCTTAACCATCGAAGAGCTCACTCAATTTTTTAAAACTGCACGCGAGCACAATGACAGCTTTAGCCGAATTGGTACTCCTGACTATTCTCACCCTGAGTAAAGTCTTAGTGGTCTAATAGCTCCATCACCACTTCCCCAATCTGCTGTGCTAAATAAGGTGGCACAGCATTTCCTACCTGCACATACTGCTGCGTTCTATTCCCTTCAAACTTATAGTTATCTGGAAATGTTTGTAAGCGAGCGGCTTCACGCACGGTTAAGCTTCGGCATTGCTTAGGGTCATAGTGAATAAAATAGTGGCCATCTTTTGATATATGGCTGGTCACGGTCGTAGAACACTTATTCGCAGCTTGAGTTCTAAAGCGGTCTGCATGAGCACCCGTTTTCCAGTTTTCGTGCTTAGGAGCGAGAGCCTCAGGAAAGTCCCTCGCCTTTGGTGACGTTCCACCACTTAGTTGCGTATAGGCAGCACTGAACGAATAGCGCATCAAATCACTTTCCATATGACCACGCGTTTCATGATTAAGCACACAAGCTGGAGTATTATTGCGATACCACTGAACTAGGTGAGCTGGCATTTTTTCGGGGTGAACTACTGGCTGAGTCTCGCTTCTGTTAAGTTTTTTAAAAGGCTTAAGGTCTAAATCTTGAGCATTCTTAAACTGCTTTCTCAGCAACTTCTTAACTTGGGCCCCGTTCTTTAAAACAGCTCTTTCCCATTCTTTCACTTCATCTTTACGCTTAGAAAAACCACTTCTCAGCTTAGGTAAATCAGATAAAACTTGCTCTACTGTCGTTTGCTTTTCTCTTCGCACCAGCGTCCCAGGAACTCCTTCAACGTCAGTTCGAACACCTAATAAGATCACACGGTGGCGAGCTTGAGGTACACCATAGTTCTCAGCTTTAATCAGAAAGTCCGTAGGGTCATCGTATGAAGGCTTATTTACGTTTTCAGTGTCTACTACTAAGGAAAAAACTTTATACCTAGGGGTAGCAATTTTTGTGATTCGACCTGGAGCTCGCAAGTCTTTCAAAATACGAGGAAACATCACTTCCCCATCAATTTTAGCAGATAATATACCTCGTACGTTTTCCATAATAAAAACGTCGGGCTGAGCAATAGAAAGTACTTTTAAGTACTCTTTATACAAAAAGTTACGATGATCTTTTTCTGCTGAATAGCCTTCTATGCCTGCATTACGGGAACGACCAGCAAGTGAGTATGCTTGGCAAGGTGGGCCACCTATAACAATTCTTGGGCGGTCATCACCGTGCTCTTGAACTAAATCTCTAATGCGCTGGTGTATTTCTTCATTGTCATCACCCAATGCGTGAGGGGTAAGCAATGTTTCTTGCTGCGCCTCTTCTGCTTGCTGAGGATACTGGTCAAAAAGTTGCTCTCTCGTTAGTTCACGATTTAAGTACGCGTTATAACTAGCCAAACCGTTTTCAGTGCCTTGAATTTTTCTATAGAAAGCTCTGGTAGTGAGGGTCTTATGCGCAGATGGTTCCTTTTCGACTGATACGCCAATTTTAAACGGTAAATTACCATTTTCATGCGTTACTGACGACACGCCTTCACCAAGCCCACCTGGCCCCGCGAATAGGTCGATTACTAGAACTTCACCTGTTTCCATGACTACCACAACTATTAATAAAAAGCCTGGCAATCATACCAGGCAACACTTTCTAAGCAATAGGTTTAGTTAAATAAAAGTAGTTTTACGAGTATTTATTATTTTTAGTACTGAAATTTTACGAAGCTTACTTTTCAATAAGTTTTCTAACTCTGAGCTATCGACTACTTCCTCAGGGAATCTTAGGTACACTCCCCAATCATCAACTTCAAATCGAACTCCTTTTTCAAGGCTAGCTTGTAAGTTAACTAACTCTAAGGCGAATTTCCCCTTATATTTCTTTTCTCCAGCTGTCGATTTTAAATCAACTAACCATAGAGAAAATTGCGAACTAAAATTATCCATTAAAAGGCTCAATTTAAAGCCAGAATTAGGAATGAGACCTCTGATATCAAAAACTTGAAAGCCCTCTAAATCTTCGAGTGATTCGGTCAAGTATTCATTATCCATTTTTAGGTTATATTTGATAGGTGAACTTTCTTTAACGCTATCATGAACTGGCATACTAGATTGATTAGCACCTGAAAGTGTCAGCTCTTTTGAATATTCCTTTAGACTGTTATTTATTTGAAGCTCATTATTATGAAGACCTGCATTTAAGTTTTGTATCCACTCTCTATCCTCAGAGATATATGCTCTTTCATCAGAGCTTAATATACTAAAACCTGAACGCAGCAGAGTTAAATATTTAGCAACATCATATACTTGAACTCCTATTTCGAATGTTTTTTGTTCTTTCATTGCATTCAAATAGCTTAATTCAGGGTTTAATAGCACTAAAATGATCGCTCTTAATACAATCGAACCATCTTCTGTATCTGTAAATAGTTTGTCAGGTACATTCTCGCTATTCACAAAAGCTTTTGCTAGAGCATGCCATTGTTCGTATTTTTGTTGCTCTGTAATAGTTGACGGTAATAATGTACTCAGCTGACATAAAATCTGATTAGGATTCCACCCTGCATCAATACCATTGTCTAAACACAGATCTATGAAACGCTCTAATACGATCATGTCAATCTCATCATTACCTGCAGAATAAACCAAAGCCCTAACAAGCTGCTCTTTTGTTAACTCCGAGTTAACCAACGTCTTTAAATCATTATTTTTACAAGACGTGCTTAATCGTGCATAAACTAATGCCATGATACCGTCTTCCAGCATCATCATATTTACAAAGTCTCTCTTAGAAATTGGCTCCGGAAGGGTTATGTCAACAAGATGCGTATTAGTATAATCACTGGCAGAGGTAACAACTCCGCAATCAAGGGAGCCAACATCAAAATTATCATAACTACTATCAAGAAATGCTTGTCTCAACTCATTATCAGGAAACCACACTTTCAATAAGTTTGTTATTGAATATGCATTTTTATCTTCTTTGCATGATAGTTCCAACAAAATATAACCGTCACTCATTAGCCCGCTTTCAACAACAGCCTGGCCATCTGAAAAATTAAGAAGGGTTTTCTGGTTTACCTTCGCACAAAGTGAAGAAAGTATGACCTCATATGCAAGTACATATCGAGAGAAATACTTTCTTGGTATTAATAAGTAAGAGGATTCTTCATTTGTTAAATAGCTAGCCATTAGATTTCCCTATATTCCATTAACCCTGAACCTTCACTTGGTAAATGCTCTAATATGGGAGCCTTACTCTTCTGATCTTTAAGGTACATTAATACTAACTCAGAGCGAGCCCTTGAGCATATTACATACATATTCATCTGGAATGTTACTAAGTCAGAATCACTAAAAGAAAAGTTTTGCAGTTCGGGAATAAAGACTGCATCAAACTCCAACCCCTTGCAACTTCTTCTGTTTAACACAGTAATTACACCCTGCTCATCAAACCTTAACGTTTCACTAGTTCTCGGCTCAGAGCTGCAATAAGTTTGTACCTTATAATTTGGTAGTTCAGTGATCAGTTTGTCAAAATAAAACCTACGGTCAGCATCTGAGTCTACGACGACAGCAACCTCTTGCGCACCTCTGAATTTCAAATAATTCTTAATATACATAACTTGCTGCAGTTGTGCTTTTGCAGCAATCAACTTAGGTTTATCACCTGTTTTTTCTGGTATCTCTGGCGTTCCTGTTGGCAACCCAACATAGAAATGCTGCGCCAACAATGCTATTGGTTTTGTATTTCTAAAGTTCTGAGTCAAGCGGAACTCATTCTCTTCCTTTATCTTAAGGCTTTTACGTATCTCCTCCAAAGATGAATTTTGGCCATCATGTAAACGCTGATTTTCATCTGCTAAGATTGTTATCCCACCATTAACCATACATCGGCTCGCACCAAGCAGAAATTGAAAAAAGTTAGAAGGGAAATCTTGAGCTTCATCAATAATCAAATGTCCCCAATCTATAAATTTTTCTGAGTCTAGCTCGAGATATTGATCAAGCATCAACTCCCAATCGTAATTCCATTTCTTTAATTCTGGAGGAGCAAACTTCCCACTAAAATCTAACCATCTCTCAAACCGTTTAAAATCTTCATCTAACTGTTGCTTAGTAATAAACCATCTTTTTTTTTGCTTATCGAAGTTTGCTCCAGCTGCTTTGACTTTCACCCGATCTTGATAACAGGGTTTCAAATAAATTTTATCTTGAGCCTGGACTATCGGTATAAACTCTGGCCATTTAGAGAAAGCTTTACTATCCGCTTCATAGATATCACGGCTAACGAACCACTTTTTCTGCTCTCTATCAAATCGACCACCTGCAGCCTTTATCTCATCTTTATCACTAAAGGGACTATCCAAAAAAACCTTATCAGATTTAGTTGTATTATCAGAGTCGTCAGTTTCTTTCTCTATGCCGTGCAATTTCCACCATTCAGGTAACCAGCTATGCATCGTTTTTGAATTTACATCTCCATCAATCTCAGAGGCTATATTTTGTGTATAACTTCTCAAAACACGATTATACATTAACACTACAGCTGGTATTTTTTTACGGGATAAAGCTTGAGCTCTCAAAAAAGCAATTACTGTTTTACCAGTTCCAGGAGGGCCCGAAATCATCACACTACTGGAGATAGGAGCATCTTCGAAAATATCCTGTTGTTCTTCACTTATCTGACGAGCATTTGGCATCCGCATTAGCTCTCTCCTTCACTAATACGCTTCATGACGCTACTAAATAAACCTTGCCCCTCTTTATCACCAATAACTAATTTACGATCAAGTAATAGGTTATTATGCTCACAACTGGTTTCAGAAACTAACGTACAGGAATGACAAGCAGCCTTATTTAATCCCATGACTCCCTGCGTATCCAATTCGCTACAAACAGGATCATTAGAACACCAATTGGCCGTTTCTAGTGCAGCAACAATCGCAGGGAACAATCTGTTTGCCTCACCTTGTTGCACTAATCCTCCCAAACTTCCTTCTGAGTCACCATCAGCAGTATAAATTAATACACCCGCTTGCCCTTCTGCAGCATAAATTCTCTCTCTTAATGATCCACTTGAATAACCGCTTTCAAAACTTAGCTGACGAATAATTAAGTGTGCGAATGTATGTAATGCAATAAATTTTGCTGTTGGTTGTGGTAAATAAGTCGAAGTAACATTAGCATAACGATTTAACACACTGGATAATCTAGGCGTTAGGAATTCACTCGCCGTATATTCCCAATCTTCAAGTTCACCTTGATCAAACTCAATGAATACTCCTTCTCCAAACACCTCACAAGCAGGTAACCAAGGCTTTTGTTTTGAGTCAGCATGCATTAAAACTGGATTATCATCTGGCTTAATTCTTTCAAAACCACAGAACGCTCGAACTTCTCTAAGCTTATCGAGTAAGACAACTTTTGATATTAGGCTGCTGCAGCCAAATGTTTCCTCCCCAGCAAAGTCAGCAATTCGTGCTTTGAAGTTTTCAGTTTGCTTATCTTCAATGTCCGCAGCACTCAGCACCTCCCACTCAGCAATTCGTAGGTCTTCATCTTTGGGAATACGAAATTCTCTAGGAGGTTCTTCGCCGCCATCGACTGCGCTTAAAATTTCACCAACAGAAAAGCCAAACTCTTCCGATAAATACTCAGCATATAGATTGACAGCGCCTTCTCTACCACGCTCTTTAGCTCTTAATAAATTATCATAGTCTTCACAACCTTGGATCTTCTCAATAATACTGTTGCCTATTGACGATGCTTCATAAGGAATATCTAGAGCTGAACGAATTATTGGATAGTAAAGGTTACTAGCTCCACGTTGAAGAACATGTAATGGCTCATCACACTTTTCACTATAGTCCTTGTTGAACTCCCAAGGCTGCTTATCTGAGCACTTAATTTTAAGTGCTCCATCATCCATTATTCTAGCTAACGAATTTTTTGCACCACAATTTTTACAATGTACTTCTAGGGCCCCTAGCCCACTTCCCATATCTTTTCTAGATTTAAAATATAAATCTGTCTTTGGGGAGGTACACTCTGATGCAGAGCCCGTATGGGCCCAGCGGTCCCATGGTATATCTTGAAGGTGCCCTTTATTACAAGCAGCCACAAACCGCATTGGTGCTAGAGATTTGTTTTTACAGCTATGATTTTGACATACAGGAACTCCACTTTCATTTAGGGGGTCATCTTTATGCCAACGCTTTAAGTGCCTACATCTTGGGCAAAACATCCAAGCGGGAAATCGCACAGTCATCAATGCATTGTTTTTGTGTGTTTTACCCCAACGCTGTTTAAGAATTGGAGGTTTTTTCAGTGACCAAACACCAGCTTCTTTTGTTAAACGATCTAGCTTTATCTCATCTAAATTTTGTGGCCAGTGTTTAATATCCATAAGAATTAGTGACTCATCACCAATATCAATTATTGAACCGGGACCAAAGGGGCTGATTAATTGAGAACTGCGGTAACTTCGATTGGAATCAGCCATTTTTTTCACCTCGAACTAGGATATGAGTTTCTGTATCGACACTGCGCATGGAGTTCAAAGTCTTCCATGCTCCAGTATTCTTTTCACTGTCAAAAGATGTAAATAAAGGTTCAAATTGTTGCCCTGCACCACCACTTTCATAGAGTGTAACTGGAGATTTTGGACGATTTACCTTCCCCTCCCACTGTTCAATTAGTGAGTCTAAATAGTCAAATACTTTCTGCCTTTCTCTAGCATCCATGCCAACCATAGATGCTTCTATACGCTTGTTAAACACCTCTCGAATCTTTATAAATTCAGGTGAATCTTTTCTAAAGTATTTAACGCTTTTGTTATCCCGTAGGTAGCCTGTCACTCGAACAACAGCTATCAATGAAGCGTGTAATGCACGCTCTACTGCAGGCATAGCCCATGGCGTTACGCTAGTTGGTTCAACATAGCGATAGAGCGCTTGGTGATAACTTTTGAAAGATTCATAATGGGAACGATCGCGAGGCTTGGTAGCTGAGTACTGTGTAAATACGATGCCTGGGGGTCTCTTTTTACTACGACCAACACGGCTTGATGCCTGAATATACTCGGAGGTAGCTTTAGGCTGACCAGCAATAAGCATCATACCTAATCGTCCAATATCAACACCAACTGATATCATGTTTGTACAAGGTAAAATGTCTATCGCTCCGTCAGGATGAGTAACTCCTTTATCGAGTTTAGCTAAGACTTCCGGAATACGAGGGCCCTTAACGTTAGCACTAAGCTCCTCAACCAGTTGAATATCTCTTATCTCTTTTTTATCTTCCGCAATAACACCGACTCGGGCTGGAATATCATCTCGAGATAAGGTCATCGTTTTACCTAACTCTCTACGGCTATTATGATATATAGGCAATGTCCAATAGCTATCAAGTATTAAATCCTTAAAACCTAGGTGTTGTGGTGCTTGAATTAATGAAGCACCAAGCTGAACTAACCCCGTTTGCCCTGTATGTCCTGCAGGCATAACCCCAACATAAAGACGACCCGGATTATCTTTATCCTCTTTAGAAAAAAAGGAGTCTGACTCATCAGTACCTGAAGGAGGGAAAATGGAGACATTTCTACCAAATAGCCTATTCACCTGATAATTGGCACTTCGAATTGTAGCAGTAGCGGCTATAATCTTTGGTTTAGCACCTAAAATCTCCATGATGCTATCAAATCCTGCTTCATAAATTCCGGCTATTGTCCCTAAAGGCCCTGAAATCAGATGCAACTCATCCTGTATGATTAAGCCCGGTGACCGCACCTTCCCATTGCCAAAAAATGCAGAAGCCTCGGACTTCCATGTTAAACGAGCAAATTTATCTATTGTGCCAATTAACAAGCTAGGTGGGTCGGAATATAGGGCATCATCTACTACCTGAATAGGGAGATACTCATGAAACTCACATGAATTGCTAGGGCATGAAAAGCTAAAATGACTATGAGGATCACTCTTAACTCCATAATCACAATTATCTTCAGAATGGTGCTCTGGAAAAATGGAAGTTCCACACCAAGGGCAAACCTGCAATTGAAAAGGGTTCTCTGGCTGATCTGCTTCTCTTTCCCTTAGATAGGCTTCGTGCGCATCCGAGTACGAATTAGGCGAGCTAGCAGCACCGACCCAAAGTCCTAGACTAAATGTTTCAGCTCCGAGAATCTTTGGATCATTTTGCCGAAGAATTTCAAGAGCACAAATTAAACTACCTGCTCTTTGAAATTGCTGTGATGTCAGAAGCCTTAATGTATAACGTTTTATAACAGACGTACCTCCGCCCATTTCTCCAAATTTTAAACGTCGATAAATCATTTCCCAAGCAGCAACTGCCAAATAGGCTTCAGTTTTCCCACCACCGGTGGGAAACCACAGTAGGTCCACATCGTCATGAGAGGAAGATATTTGTCCTTCGTTATCTGGTATAAGCGATTCCAATACTAATAACTGGAATGCCAATTGGAAAGGTCGCCAATTGAACTGACCTAACATTTCACTGCCAAAATATTCTGGTGTTTCATAGCCCCAGTCCCTACTTTTTCTACTACCAGAGAATTTACTATCTGAGTGAATCATTTGCATCAGCATAGCTTTATTCGCCAATCGAAATGCTTTCATGGCGGTCTCATTAGCAGCTAAACGTTCTATGCCTGAATACATACGCTGTGAAGCGACTCGAAGTCTCGAAATAATTCTCTCTTTGGCTGAGAGATAACGCGGATCTAATAGCTCAGCCTCCAATCCATCTATCCAATGACTGTATACATCGACGAGTTCTGTATAACCACTTAACAACTCTGGCGCAGATACATTATCAATATCTGCGATTCGATGAATGCTCAGCATTTCACCAGCGAGGCTACTGAATTTTGTTTGATCTAACTCAGTGGTAAACCCTTTAACTTCATGATGAGGAATAGCTTCGGTAATTAGTGTTTCAGGGGTATTATTTTTAGCAGGTATATACCAGTCTACAGCAACACCATGACCTACCGCCCATGGAACTCTTTTACGGTAAGTTAGCGCCAATTCTTTTTGTTCATCATCAAGTTTGAATCGATCACTACTTGGATACTCAATAATACTTCCCGCTGTAGTAGTAACCTTAATTTGGCACTGATACAGACAATCACTAGGATCTAGTTGCTCTCCAGATTTAGATTGATTTGAAACTGCAATCGTTATTATTTTTCCTGATACATAGGGACGAATAGCAACATCTAAACGGGCATCATTGTTAAAAATGGATTGCTGCAAACTATCTGGCGCAGAAAGGTCTACTATACTTAGGTGATGTAAGGGCTTACGTTGCCATTCTTTTTGCTGATCTTTGCAATATCCACCAGCTGTAATTTCTATTTCAAAAATAGAAGAATTCTGAGCTGCAAACGATAAAGCCATTGAGGATGGTTTAAAGTCATTGCTCAATGCTTCAGTCGTTGAGTCTTCTCCTTCACTTTCGTCAAGTTCATCTCTTAAAGCTGCGGCGGGGAAGAGAGTACCAGCAAGATAACGCTTATGAGGAGCATCAGACAATAACTCATCATCCCCCCCCATTGGACCGACTAACTGCTTACGAACATAATTAAGTAACTCCTGACGAGCACTTTTAAATTCTTCTATTGGCATCACAGCTCCTTTGAAACTTTAAGTACATTAACCTTAACTAATAAATCGATTACACAAGCTTTAGTGTATAAAAGCTATGAGCAATATACAGTCAGCAAGTTTTAGTTAACGTGAACACCATCGCATTCGGAGTTAACATTTTGAGATTATATTCAAAATACTAAGTGTATGACCTGTAGATTAAAACTAATCAAATTAATTTTAAATAGAAAGTACTTGAAATTAGCTAAACGGCTTGAGGGTTCTTCTTGGAAGGACGTTTTATTTTGTTTGTGACGTTACAGCTTTAAGCTTTAAGGTTTAAGGTTTAAGGTTTAAGGTTAGCTTAGAGCAATCTAATAACTACTGAAGTTGGATACTAAAAGGTTAGTATTTAGCGAGACTGTAACTAATTTTGT
>NZ_MCTY01000056.1:0-2987 GCF_002873635.1 Shewanella sp. 10N.286.52.B9 | reverse complement strand
GAAGCATTGCCAGTAAAGGCCTGTCACTCACTCACGCGCAAATGAACATGGTTTTTACTGTATACTCATATGATAATAAAGGTTTTCATTTCTTATCTGTGGCTGAACAAATACCCGTGGATCAGTCTAAAATAATCGACAACAGCGTGATTTTGTACCTCAGAAATGTCTAAATTCAAATTAGCACCGCCAGTCTTTAGACTGGGCTGGCAGTGCTTTTTACGACTCAATATTTAATCAACTAACATTAATCAACTAACATTAATCAACTAACGCCACACCTGATCAAATACTCGGTACATATTACCACCCAAGAATTTGCCACAATCCTCTTGGCTATATCCATTTTGTAGCATTTTATCAATCAGTGCCGCTACAATTTGGTAAGGTGCTGGAGTAGGGAAGCCCTTTGCACCTGCTGCTGCACTATAGCCGCCATCAGGGAAAACAGCAGCGCCCATTGGGGTTTGCATGATTGAGGCAGTAAAATTAATATTGGGAATATAGTCTGAACCAAAACCCACGTGATCAATACCAACTAGGTTCACCATGTAATCGACATGACGGAATAGCGCGTCTGTGGTAACAATATCTGGGTTAGACGTGTCCATAAATGCGCCAACCATATTGATTGAGCATACACCACCACTCTCTGCGATGGCTTTGATTACTTCGTCAGATAAACTACGTTGATAATTGGCCATGGCTTTTGCACCTGAGTGCGAAGAAATAACAGGTTGACTACTGCGCTCTATAGCATCAAGCGAGGTACGTTCGCCTGTATGGCTAACATCTACCACCATGCCGTAACGGTTATAGCTATCAATCAGCTTTTTACCAAAGGCGGTCAAACCGCGATTTTCAGGTTCAAAGCAACCATCTCCTACTTCATTGCGATTGTTGTAAGCTAAAAGACAGTAGCCATAACCTAACTCACGCCACAAAGCGACACGGTCCACATCGCCACCAAATATCTGGGTGCCTTGGTGAGTAAAAAATAGCCCAAGCTTGTCCTCTTTTACCGCATCATCAATGTCTTTTGTTGTACGGATAATTTTGTAGCTGTCTGGGCGTTCTCTCATTTTATTAAGATAAAAATCTGTGCCTTTCATGATGCCATCGACAGAGGCGTCTAACGAGTCCGCAGATGGACATGCTGCAAGTACTTTAAAACCAGCAGCCTTACAACGGTCCATTTCATCGTGAAATTCTGGCGCTTCAGGTGAAGACCACTGACTGGGATATAGTGCAGAAAATAGGGTATCAATGGTCATAGAATCACGGACAATATTGACAGCTTTTTCTGATGCGGGATAAAACTGTTTACGCTGTGGGATATTGGAATAATCTTTGATTTCAAATTCAGGTAGCTCAAGGGTTTTGTTATTAGTCATAATTCGATTCCTATAGTGTTTGCGCCTTTCAACATGTTCAATAAACGCTGAACTTGTTTAAGATTTAACTATAGTAGTCTCATTATCGTTGGAGTATTAATCGTTTATGTATGATCAAATCCTCAACTACTAGGATCCTGTTAACATCACCTTAAGGACTGACATGGTTTAGTCATACCACCAGACGCCGCATGGCTAGATGATATTCACTTTCAATATCTCGATAATAGGTTGTTAGGTTTTTTTCATTAGGTGAGTCCCGCAGGTTCATCGTTAGCTGCAACAATACCTAAAGCTAGCTAAGGAGGTTTTCTTAGCAATGTGATCATTGCCCAAAGATGATTTGTGCCAAAACGAGGTTGTTTATTACAAAAAAAATCAGCAACAAACCTTGGTTAGTTGCTGATTTTTGGCTATTTAATTTCTATTCATATTCAGAAGAATAAGTTTCTGAATAAGAATGAGAATATAGCTCAAATAAGTTTCCAAATGGGTCTTCTAAATACACCATTTTGTAAGGCTTATTATCATCTTCTGGATGGTAGCGCATGATGTCCATTCTGACTTTGCCACCGAATTTTTCAACTCGCTCGATAACGCCTTCAAAATCATCTGTTTCTAACGAGTAATGGAAGATACCGATTTTAGTGAAGTCGACAGTATGTTTTTGTTCACGGTCTTTCATTTCAAATAATTCAAAACCGATGCCATCTGACGTGACGAGGTGAGCAATGTTGAAGCCTTTAAAACCTTCACCAAATACCGCAATACACATTCTACCAATGGCAGTTTGTTTTTCTTCTATGACCTCAGACTTACCCATAACCGTTTCAAGACCTAATGCCTGGGTATAAAACTCGACGGCTTTATCCATGTCACCAACCATAATACCTACATGACTCATTTTCATAATATTTTCGCCTTATACGTTAATTGCTAAGTTGTTGCTTGTTCGTTTTGATGGAAGAAGTATAGGGCGAGCCGATGATTTAATAAAATTATCAAAAATTATAAAGTTAATAAAATTATGTTATGAAGTTGACTGGACTGCAATGTAGTTAGCATTAGGAATGTTTGGGCTGGCATAAAAGCAAAAAAGCTAAGCAGACGCTTTTATGCCGAGCCTGCTTAGCTTAGTTATTTAAACAATGAGCTAGCAGGTTGCTGTTAACATTGCGTAACCTAGTTCAATGTATGCATTAGCATCTTCAACCCCTTTGGTTTTTAGATGATGAGCAAAACCCAGTCTAGCACTCATTACTATCCAAAACGTGGCACTGATAAAGCCTATAATGCGCCATATATTTGATTTTGCCCATTTAAGCGCAAACGTAATTGAGAGTACATACAGCACAAACCCCGCTAGTTTTGATGATGCCCAACCATTAACGAAGGGGTATAAATTCAGTGGATTTACAATAACAAGGTAAAGGAATGTCGCGATAAACAACGTATATAAGATGTGTGGCCCTGTCTTAAGTAGCTTTATATTGACCTTGTCAGAGCCTTTCATAGTTAATAGTAAGTTAATGATAAAAAAGATAAAGGTGAGCGCGATTATTGTTAGGTGGGTTGTTCTGGTCTAATTCCATC
>NZ_MCTY01000055.1:0-3268 GCF_002873635.1 Shewanella sp. 10N.286.52.B9 | reverse complement strand
TCTATAAGGATTATAATATAGTGTAAAGTCGATATCGACTGAGTAAGAATTTATTCCATGACGCAGCATGTAAACTGCAGTTCCAATATTTGAAGTAAAACTACCAACAAAACTGGATGACCGCCGCATTATTTCAACCTCCAAAAGTAATTTAGATATATCATCATCAATACAATAATCAGGCCTTTTGTTAAATTTACTTTGCTCATGGCCGTTACTTTCTTCATCACATAAATATTTTAACTCAATATGTGGTGGCAGGATGTTTTTTAGATCAGATATAGTTGAAAAATCATCAGTAGACACATATAAACACTTTAAATCATCAATATTCAAAAACTTAATATAATTATAAAGTTCTTTAAGCACAGCTTCTTTTCTTAATTTATCACCACGTCTAACATGAATTGCAGCGTAACTGCTTGGAAGATTCAATTGCTGAATTTTATTATTAACCTCAACTTTAAACTTGTCAGTAAAATCCCATGATTTCTCATAATAAGAAAACAAAGCAGAAAGGCCTGATTCGGACTCTAATATACTTCCGAAGCCTGGGTTCCAAACAAAATTAAATGCCTTATGGTGGGGCACAAAATCATCACCAAAAACTATCCTAGTTAAACAATCATGATAAAACAACTTGAATTTGTTTTTTTCATACGGGCTAATTCCATAATAAAGTGGAATATCTATTTCAGGGGCATATTCACTGAAATAATAACCTAAAGCTTTACTTCCTAAATTACTTTTTTTATAGTCACAAAAAAATTTTTTACCTTTAATTTCCTGATAGTAAAACCTAGCAAACATAAATAGATTATATTCAGAAAAAAAACCCCTATTTGTCCATTGCCAATAAACCATCTCTTATTTCGCCTTTAACTTTAAACCTACAGTATGTAAAATATGGAGTGTACGATATTAATAATGACAACAGAATACCATTTAGCCCCAGCTCAATATATTTCGTAAATACATAACAAGAAATACAAAGAAGAATAACACTAAAAAAATTAATTAAAAATTGACCATTAAGGTCACCTTTTGCGTTTAAGTAATAAGTATATGGTTGGCTTGCAACTTGCAGACAAATGAGTAAAGAAAATAAAACACCAGACAACCATGAAATATTTCGAACATGAAATAAATATTCAATTAAAAAAGGAGATATCACCCCCAAAAATAAAGAAAGCATCAAAATTAAAATAATAGCCTTCTCAGCCTTTATAATATTGATATCGTACTGGTAATAATCCTTGCATTCAGAAAAAACTGTCCAAAGAGGCCTAAATAACATGCCACCGAGTAATAATGCAGGCATAAAAACTTTTGCTAACAAATCAAATTTTGTAACTGTAGCAACATCTAAAAAATAATAAACATATATTCGACCTGCATTATAGAGCAGAAAAGAGACTATTTGAACAATAAAAAATTTCAATCCTACCTGAAACAGATCAATTTCATTTTTTAAAACCTTTATGCCAACCGACTTTAATTTCACTTCTTTTACAAAAAAACATAGAATAAAAAACAACATCAAACTCTGACTGACAGTATAAATAAGAAAAACAGCATCTAACTTTCTCATTGACAAAAGTTGAGGGTTTTCTATCAAAAAATAACATGTCATAGTGAAAAACAAAGGGACAATTAAATTATAAAGTTCATTAATTTGTGCACGATTAGTTGCCATGTAGTACTTAATCAATGCAGAACTGAATACCAACATAAATATTGAAAAAGAAAATAAAATAGCTGTTTTAGAATGTAAATCTAATAAAAAACTACAACCAAAAACTAACAGGCCAGATGCAAGAGCTAAACCAACGTTAGCCCTAAACAATAATGAAAATCGAACTTCCCAATTTTCAAGCTTTTGCGAAACAACATTATGGATAACACCCGACAAACCAAAATTAAACATCGGAGCGATAGATAACAAACTAAATATAAGTGCCCATTGGCCATACCCATTTTCACCAAGAAAAAAAACTAATTGCTTGGTGTTGAAGAATATTACTATTATCGAACTAATTTTGAAAAATATGGAAAAAATAACTTGAGATGAATAGCTACTCATGACAAATAAACCTTTCATAGGCTGTAATTAATTTAGCAATATTGACTTCATATGATCCTTCTTTTTTTACATAACGCCAATTATTACTTAAGCTACAGTATAAGTCCTCAGCATTGTGTAAAACTAACTGATAAGATTGATAAATAGCTATCTCCAACTCATTCGAGTCAGATGCAAATAATGCATTTTTAGTTGAAAAACAATTATGATTAGCTTGAATATCTGATAATACTGGATAACATCCATATGCAACGGCTTCAAGAAGTGAAAGAGGCGTTCCGTCTCTATCCGGAAAAGAAACTACAATGTCATTTTTTATGGCGGCTTCAACAATCTCCTCTTGTGAAACAAATCCCATAAATTTTACATTTGGATGGTCACATAAACCTTTTATATATTTTGTCTCACTTTCATTTCCTCTGCCATATATATGCAGAACAGCATTCATATTTTTAGCAACCAATAACTTTTTAAATACACTAATCACGGAGTCTATTCTATACAGCTTATCAAAATTTCTAGGCGAAAAAAAACTGACCGTATAGTTACTAGGTTTATCCTTTTGGAAGTTTAATTTATCAGGAATCATAGTGATCCCATATTGATATGTTTCTATAATCACCACAGGGTTTATATTTAAACTTTCAATTTTTTTAGACAGATGTTGTGCCGCGCTATTTATATATTTAAACCTAGACAGACTGAATCTATAAAACCACTTGAAGAAAAAATTGTCAAAATTCAAATTATTAATATCACTCCCCCATACTGATAAAAATTTATTTTTAACAAACGGCATTAATGACAAAATAACACCATAGGACGAATAATAATGAGCATGAACAATCTTAGGATTAAGCTTTATCAAATAATATAAGATTAAAGGAATACATAGAATATAGTTTAACTTGCTACGGATTATAGTTGGCAGTAATATTTTTTCGCCATCCACATCGCCGTCATGAAATGTTAAGTAGCAAATATCGTAGTCATCAACCAGTCCTTTAGTCCACTTTTGTATATGGCCAGATGATAATGGGCCAAAATGCACAATTTTACTCCTAGCCGATAAACTCATTAAAATTCCTCTCTCTCACCTTCTGCATTACTTTATTAAAAAAGGCTTTAAAATAAAATATCTTATTATTATTATATGATATATAAAGTTCTGCATGATTCTTATAT
>NZ_MCTY01000054.1:0-11956 GCF_002873635.1 Shewanella sp. 10N.286.52.B9 | reverse complement strand
GACTTACGTCGGCATTTTTCATTTTTATCCTTTCTCATCTTAAAACCGCAATATTTTGGCATAAGGTTTGCTTTGTTAGTGACAGTTAGCTGATGGAGGCAATTTTATGGCGATTAATTTTGAAAATGGTTTAGGGGTACATCAATACTCGTTGGGCATACGTGCTCAAAGGGCTGAAGTGCTATCTAGTAATATCGCCAATGCCAATACCCCGGGTTACAAAGCCCGTGATGTAGACTTTGCCTCTGCCATGAATAGCGCCCGCTCTCATCAGCAAGGGCTGCAAATGAGTCAAACAACTGACAAGCACTTTGACCTTAAAGCGTTAAGCCAAGAGCATGTGCAGTTTCGGGTGCCAAATCAGCCAGACACAGGTGACGGTAATACGGTGGATATGCAAGAAGAGCAATCTGCATTTATGCAAAACTCTTTGGAATATCAAATGTCACTGGGCTTTCTTGAAAGTAAGTTTTCTGGCATGCGTAAAGCCATTAGAGGTGATTAATTATGAGTCTTTTTAATATTTTTAATGTGTCAGGCTCGGGTATGTCTGCGCAATCGGTGCGCTTAAATACCACCGCCAGTAATATTGCTAATGCCAACACAGTATCAAGCAGTGTCGGTGAGACCTATAGAGCTCGTCATCCTATTTTTGAGGCTGAAATGGCCAAAGCCAGTCATCAGCAAAATAGTTCTCATAGTGTCAGTGTTAAAGGCGTTGTAGAAAGCGATAAACCGTTATTAAAAGAATTCTCACCTAATCATCCAATGGCTGATAACGATGGGTTTATTTATAAACCCAATGTCAATGTGATGGAAGAAATGGCCGATATGATTTCTGCTTCTCGGTCATATCAAATGAATGTTCAAGTGGCTGATGCCGCCAAATCAATGTTGCAGCAAACGCTTCGTATGGGTAAGTAATATGAATTTAGTTGGAGGTAAACAATGAGCCTCGTTAATCCTTACAGTAGTCAGTCATTACCGCAGTTGCAGACGTCTACCACGGCTTCCACCGTCTCCACTAATTCAGTGGCGACAAACTCACAAACTACACAGGTATCAGACAGTAGCTTTTTAGATAGCCTAACCGCTGCGCAATCAGCTAGCACCACCGAAACTGGTGAAGCTAAAAGCCAAGAGCTAACCCAATCGGATTTCTTTGCGCTTTTGAGTCAACAGCTGTCAATGCAGGACCCGTTTAAACCTGTTGAAAACGATCAGATGATCGCACAAATGGCGTCCTTCGCGACCGTTGATGGTATTGCCAACTTAAATGCTGAAATTTTGAATTTGAACAGTGTGATGAGCTCAAGTCAGGCATTACAAGCCTCGGGCTTAGTGGGGCAAAAGGTGCTCATTCCATCAGATATTGGCCATGTCTCAGAAGAAAACCCAGTCATTAACGGTGTCATTAGTACGCCACAGCCAATCGATACCATTACCGTCACCATTGAAGACGAGTCAGGCCAAGTGATTAAAACCTTTGAGGTTGATGGCTCTGCAGGCGGCAACATTGATGTCAGCTGGGATGGCCTTGATAAAGATGGCGAACCCGTAGAAGAAGGCATGTATGCCATTAAAGCTAACGGTAAAGTTGATGGCAACGCCGAAGATTTAGCGGTTTCAACTTATGCCCATGTCACTAGTGTGTCTTTAGGCAGTGTCGCCAGCGGTCCGATCCTTAACCTCAGAGGCCTAGGTGGTATTCAATTGTCTGATGTACTGGCAGTGGCAGAAAGTTAATAACACAAACAATAATAAGCTGCCAGAAATCTGGCAGCCACACAGAACCTAATTTAAAGCGCTAAGAGGTGATTTATGTCGTTTAATATTGCATTGAGTGGTATCGCAGCTGCTCAAAAAGATCTCAACACCACGGCTAATAACATTGCCAACGTCAATACCATTGGTTTTAAAGAGTCTCGCGCTGAATTTGCCGATGTTTATGCTAATTCAATTTTTTCAAATGGTAATACCGCAGTGGGCGGCGGCGCAACCACAACTCACGTAGCGCAACAGTTTCAGCAAGGTAGCTTACTGTTTACCAACAACTCCTTAGATATGGCTATTAGTGGCGGTGGTTTCTTTGTTACTTCATCTGAAGCGGGCAGCCAAGATCATGCATTCACCCGTGCAGGTGCATTTAAAGTAAACTCAGAAAGTTTTATGACAGATTCAGCCGGTAACTATTTACAGGGTTTCCCTGTGGATGATAAAGGTAATTCGACCTCGGTCAGTTTAACCACCACTCAACCGATTAAAATCCCCGATACTGCAGGTAGCCCTGTGAAAACTGGTAATGTGGGTTTTCAAATGAACCTCAATGTTGGTGATGAAGAACTTGATCCCGCAAAGTTTGATCCAGAAGACCCTGATACATTTAATAACTCAACCTCAGTGACGATTTATGATTCACTTGGTGAATCCCGCATCATGACCACTTATTTTGTCAAGCCAGAAGGTGGTTCCCATACTGGTGAGAATAACTGGGTTGCCTTTTATGCTGTTGATGGCAAGCAAGTGGATATTGATGCGCCAACGGGTGGTTCATTCCCAACAGATACTACTGGTGATGGTATTGCTGATTCAACTGGTACCGCTGAAAACGCATCCGGCTGGAAAGGCTCAGTACTTACATTTAATGATGCCGGAACTTATACAGGATCTGATCCAGCGGTAGTGTCTACGGTTGAACTAGGTAGTAATGGCGCAGGTGTTATCGGCACCGGCGCTGACGGCTCCCAAAAGGTGAACATCGATTTTAATAATCCTACTCAATACGCCTCACCGTTTGAAGTGACAGAGTTAACCCAAGATGGCACCACAGTCGGGCGCTTAACCAATGTCGGTGTCGGCGATGACGGTTTAGTAACAGCCAGTTACAGTAACGGTTCAACCGTGCCATTAGCTCGGGTAGCATTAGTACGCTTTTCTAATGAGCAAGGCTTAACTCAAGTAGGTAATACCTCTTGGAAAGCCAGCTTAGACTCAGGCCCAGCACTAGCAGGTGAGGCCAATAGCGGCACTTTTGGTAGTATTCGCTCGTCAGCACTTGAGCAATCAAATGTTGATTTAACCACCGAGCTGGTGGATTTGATTTCAGCTCAACGTAACTTCCAAGCCAACTCACGTACCCTTGAAGTGAACAATACCCTTAACCAAACGGTATTGCAGATCCGCTAATTAATCTCGCGCTTTAGTAATCTCGCGCTTTAGTAATCTCGCGCTTTAGTAAAGAGTTGCCGCCATGGCAACTCTTTGCCTTATTGTTCACCTCATTCTTCACCTCGTTACTACAGCCATTAACCTGCCCAATATTGCTTATCTTGTAAATTTCCCCGCTGTTTATAACTGCAAATTTCATCTAAAACTCAAACCCTTAATTTTTTGGCACGTTGATTGCTAGTTCTGTGTATATCTTTTGTTATGAAGAAAGTTTGACGGAGCGGTAAATGGACAAATTACTTTATGTTGCCATGAGCGGCGCTAAGCAGAATATGAATGCTTTGGCGGTGCGAGCCAACAATTTAGCTAATGTGAATACTGACGGCTTTAGAGCTGATTTGGTTCAAGCACGCTCTATGCAAGCTTTTGGCGAAGGTTTACCGACTCGTGTTTTTGCAATGACAGAAAGCCCCGGGCATAACTTTGACTCAGGCCCACTTAAAACCACAGGTCGTGATTTAGATATTGCCGTTAAAGATAAAGGCTGGATAGCTGTGCAAGCTGCTGATGGCGGTGAAGCCTATACCCGTTCAGGCAGTCTAAATTTTGACACTACCGGCTTACTCACTAATGCGCGTGGCAATCCGATTATGGGGGAGGCTGGGCCAATTGTGCTGCCACTGCCGGTTGAAAAAGTGCAAATCTCCCCTGACGGTATTATCTCGGTTAGACCCCAAGGCGCCACAGCCGACATAGTCGAAGAAGTTGCGCGGATTAAATTGGTTAACCCCAACAACGCCGACATGATGCGCGGTGAGGATGGCTTGTTTCGTTTAACCACAGGGCAAAACATCCCTAATGATCCCAATGTTCAAGTTGAAAGTGGCGCAGTTGAAGGCAGTAATGTCAATGCGGTATCTGAAATGGTGGCGCTAATTGATATTCAGCGCCAATACGAAATGCAAGTGAAGATGATGAAAAACGCCGAAGATCTTGATCGCGCCTCGTCAGCTTTAATGAGAATTAGTTAGGAGTAATTATTATGCATCCTGCTTTATGGATCAGTAAAACCGGCCTAGATGCCCAACAAACCGACATTTCGGTTATTTCTAACAACGTGGCCAACGCCAGTACCATTGGCTATAAAAAAAGCCGCGCAGTGTTTGAAGATTTGCTTTATCAAACCGTTAACCAAGCGGGCGGCGTCAGTGCTGATAACACCAAACTACCTAATGGCTTAAACCTCGGTGCGGGTACCAAAGTGGTTGCCACGCAAAAGATGTTTACCCAAGGCAATATGTTAACCACAGACAATGCCTTAGATCTAATGATTGAAGGTCCAGGCTTTTTTGAAGTTGAAATGCCAGATGGCACCGCAGCTTATACCCGTAACGGCCAATTTAGCCTAGATGAAAATGGCCAAATTGTGACCCCAGGTTCGGGTTATGTCATCCAGCCTGCCATCACCATTCCTGATGATGCCACTTCAATCACAGTGTCATCTGAAGGTGAAGTTTCAGTGAAACTTTCAGGTGCTACAGAAAATACCGTCATTGGTCAGTTAGCCATGAGCGACTTTATTAATCCATCAGGGTTAGACCCACTAGGGCAAAACCTTTACACCGAAACCGGTGCCAGTGGCACGCCGATTCAGGGCACGGCTTCATTGGATGGTTTAGGGGCTATTCGTCAAGGGGCGCTTGAAACGTCAAACGTTAACGTGACTGAAGAACTGGTTAACTTGATCCAAAGTCAACGTAATTACGAAATGAACTCGAAAGTGATATCAGCTGTTGATCAGATGATGTCTTACGTAACACAGAACTTATAAGCTTTGATGATAAGAGAGGGGATGATGAATAAGGTTTTAGTCTTAGCATCAGCATTTGTGATGCTGGGTTGCAGCTCAACTCAGCAAAAACCCATAGCCGATGATCCATTTTATGCGCCTGTTTACCCAGAAGCGCCGCCAACCCAAATGGTGTCAACGGGTTCAATTTACATGGATCATCAATCATCCAGTTTGTACTCGGATATTCGTGCCCACAAAGTGGGTGACATTATTACCGTATTGCTTAATGAGTCGACCCAAGCGAAGAAAAGTGCCAATAACGAAATTAAAAGAGGCTCTGATTTAAGCGTCGATCCGGTTTATGCCGGTGGCAGCAATCTGTCGATTAAAGGAATTCCGCTAGATTTTCGTTATTCAGATGACATGAATACCAAGCGTGAGTCAGATGCCGATCAGTCAAACAGTTTAGACGGCAGCATCTCAGCCAATGTCATGCAAGTGCTTAACAATGGCAATTTAGTTATTCGCGGCGAAAAGTGGATTTCAATTAATAATGGTGATGAGTTTATTCGCGTTACTGGCATGGTACGTAGTCAAGATATCACTCCTGATAATACCGTTGAATCCACCCGTGTTGCCAATGCTCGGATTCAATATAGCGGTACCGGCACTTTTGCCGATGTCCAAAAAGTGGGTTGGTTAAGCTCCTTCTTTATGGGCCAATGGTGGCCTTTCTAAGGAGTTAACCATGAAAATCAAATCCCTCATTTTACTCAGCCTCAGCATGGTGTTGCTGTCACAGCCAATTCAAGCCCAGCGCATTAAAGATATTGCCAATGTCCAAGGTGTGCGAAGTAACCAATTAATTGGTTACGGCTTAGTGGTGGGGTTACCCGGCACAGGTGAAAAAACCCGTTATACCGAACAAACCTTTAGAACCATGCTAAAAAACTTCGGCATTAATTTAGCCGATAATGTTAACCCTAAAACCAAAAATGCCGCTGTGGTAGCCGTGCATGCAGAAATGCCTGCCTTTATTAAGCCCGGTCAAAATCTTGACATCACGGTATCAAGTATTGGTGAAGCAAAAAGCTTACGTGGCGGCACCTTGCTGCAAACCTTCTTAAAAGGGGTTGATGGTAATGTTTACGCCATTGCCCAAGGCACCTTGGTGGTCAGTGGCTTTAGCGCAGAAGGTCAAGACGGTTCACGGGTGATACAAAATACTCCTACCGTTGGGCGTATTCCTAGCGGCGCTATTGTGGAGCGCAGCGTGATGTCACCTTTTGCCAGTGGCGATCACCTCACCTTTAACTTGCGCCGTGCAGATTTTTCAACCGCCAAAAACATGGAACAAGCCATTAATGATTTGCTTGGCCCCGGTATGGCAAGGGCGCTTGATGCTACCTCGGTGCAAGTGAGTGCGCCTCGTGATGCATCCCAAAGAGTGTCATTTTTATCGACCCTTGAAAACATTCAAGTTGATATGGCCGATGAGTCAGCCAAAGTGATAGTCAATTCGCGTACGGGCACCATAGTTGTGGGGCAAAATGTACGCTTAATGCCAGCAGCTGTGACCCATGGTGGCTTAACCGTCACCATTGCTGAAGCGACCCAAGTATCACAACCTAATCCGTTTTCGGATGGTCAAACGGTTGTTACAACCGATAGCACCATAGATGTTGCCCAAGACGATAGCCGAATGTTTTTATTTGACCCTGGCACCTCGCTCGATGAGCTAGTCAGAGCGGTAAATTTGGTGGGCGCTGCCCCTTCAGATGTACTGGCAATATTAGAAGCGTTAAAGATGGCAGGCGCTTTGCATGGAGAGCTTATCATCATCTAAAAATTGTCGGTATGACTATGGAAAAGCTGTCAAATTCATCGAACTATCTGGATCTAGGGGGACTAGATTCATTACGTTCCAAGGCCCAGAAAGACGAGAAGGCGGCATTACAAGAAGTCGCCAAACAGTTTGAAGGGATATTTATTCAAATGCTGATGAAAAGTATGCGTGAAGCTAACGCAGTCTTTAAATCAGACAGCCCGATGAACAGTGAAACCACCGAATTTTTTGAAAACATGCGCGATCAACAAATGTCGGTGGATTTATCAAACAAAGGTATGTTGGGCATCGCAGACATGATGGTGCAGCAACTTTCTCCCCAAGAAAGCGGTTTTACCCCAGCCTCAGTGCTGCGCGGTAATATTGACGCTAACAGTGCACAGTCATTAGTTAACTCTACGAATAAGCCGGTAGATTTTCTTAGCACAGTAGTGAGTGCAAATTCTGCCCCTGAGCGCTCAGAGGCTGATCAGTCAATGTTTAACCACACAATGCCTAATCACTCAATGTCTGATCACTCAACTGTTAATATCTCAACTGCGAACGCTGCAATGGCTAAGCCGATAATTGATAGCCAAGAATTAGATCAAGTTTTGGCTGGTGATCGTGTTGCCACTAGTGGCAATAGCTTGCCGCAATCGATGGCACCAACGCCGAATCAGTTTGACAGCCCGCAACATTTTGTCTCAGTGCTTTATCCCCATGCTGAAAAGGCCGCGAAACAGCTTGGCACCACCCCTGAAGTATTACTGGCGCAATCGGCATTAGAAACTGGCTGGGGTCAAAAAATGATCCGTCGTGATGACGGCACAGCCAGCAACAACTTGTTTAATATCAAAGCCGACAGACGCTGGGACGGCGATAAAACCTCAGTCAACACCTTAGAGTTTGAGCAAGGGGTGGCAGTAAAACAACAAGCAGACTTCAGAATGTACGACAACGTTGAACAAAGCTTTAATGACTTTGTGTCATTCATCTCCAATGGCGAGCGCTACCAAGAAGCCAAAAAAGTGGCAGCACAGCCCGCCAAATTTATTCATGCCCTACAACAAGCAGGTTACGCAACTGATCCTCAATACGCCAATAAAGTGTTGAAAGTCATGGAGTCAGTAACCAATGGACTTAAGTCCGTATTACCAAAAGAGACTAACTAATGGCTATCGATTTATTAAACATTGCCCGTTCAGGTGTTATGGCAGCCCAATCGCAAATGGGCGTCACCAGTAATAACATTGCCAATGCCAATACCGTGGGCTATCACCGCCAAGTTGCAGAGCAATCGTCATTAGGGTCCCAACAAATCGGTAGTAGCTTTTATGGTACAGGTACTTACGTATCTGATGTGAAAAGGGTTTATAACGAATATGCCGCAAGAGAGCTGCGCATTGGCCAAACCTCCATGAGTGGTGCTGAAACCCGTTACAGCAAAATGAACGAAATGGATCAGCTGTTCTCGCAAATTGGCGCCATGGTGCCAGCCAGTTTAAATGACTTTTTTACCAGCATTAATAATGTTGGCGATTTACCGACAGATCTCGGTATGCGTAACAACATGCTTAGCTCTGCCGGGCAAGTGGCTAACAGCCTTAATCAAATGCAAAGCCACCTTGACTCGCAAATGAAGCAAACCAATGCGCAAATCGGCGCGGTTGCTGATCGCATTAATGAGATCAGTACTGAGCTTGCCAACATCAACCTCGAGATCATGAAGTCGCCAGGGGCTGACAGCCAATTATTAGACCGACAAGATGCGCTGATTTTAGAGCTAAGCGAATATTCTGAAGTTAATGTTATCCCGCTAGATAATGGCGCTAAAAGCGTCATGCTCGGCGGCTCAGTGATGCTAGTGTCCGGTGAAGTGGCGATGCAAGTAGGCACCACTACAGGCGATCCCTTTTCGAATGAGCCAAGGCTAACCACATCAACCGGTAATAGCACGTTAGTGATTGACGGCTCTAAATTAGGTGGCCAATTAGGCGAGTTATTTAACTTTCGTGATCAAACCTTAATTCCAGCCTCTCAAGAGCTAGGGCAACTGGCCTTAGGCGTGGCAGATGCCTTTAACCAAATGCAGCAAAATGGTTTTGACCTAGACGGCAATATTGGCAGCAATATTTTTACTGATATTAACGACCCCAGCATGGCCGCAGGTCGAGTCGGTGCCTACAGTACCAACACTGGTGACGCCAATCTGAAAGTTAATATTGACGATGTAGGCCAATTAACCGGCAGCGCATACGAATTATCTTTCACTGCGCCAAACACCTATGAGCTTAAAGACACCCAAACAGGCAAAGTTGAGCCACTAACCCTTAATGGCAATCAGCTTGAAGGCGGCAATGGTTTTAGTATTGAAATTGATGCTGGCAGTTTTGCTGATGGCGACCGTTTTGAAATTAGACCTAATGCGGGCGCTGCAGCAGGGCTCAATGTGGCAATGACAGATCCAAGAGGCATAGCTGCAGCTGGGCCTAATATCTCAGCTGACTCAGGCAACTCAGGTAACACCAGTGTAAAGCTCACAGACATTGACCGAACTCATGCCAGCTTCCCTGAAACGGGTAGTGAGCTTACCGTCAAAATTGATACCGCTAAAAATACTTTTCAAGTACTGGATGCCAACGGCGCCATAGTCGGCGCTGAAAAATCCTTTACCCCGCCGCAAATTGACACCGGCTTTGGTTTTAGTTTTGAAATTAACGACTCATCTTCAGCGGGGGTCACTGACAGCTATAGCTTTGATTTGTCCTTTGCCGAAGGCGACAACAGTAATGCGGTTGCTATGGCGCAATTGGCCGATGCCAACATTATGAATAATGGCTCAACCACCTTAACCGGGGTGTTTGAAGGCACCAAACTGGATATCGGCAGCAAAACGCAAGCTGCAGCGGTGAGCTTGGCCTCAAATGATGCCATGTATCAGCAAGCCTATAACCGAGTGCAAAGTGAGTCTGGGGTAAATTTAGATGAAGAAGCGGCCAATTTAATGCGCTTTCAGCAATCGTATCAAGCTTCAGCTCGCATCATGACAACTGCCCAGCAGATGTTTGACTCATTACTTAGCTCAGTTCGCTAGGAGAATTAATTATGCGAATTTCTACTGCGCAAATGTTTCAGCAAAACAGCTACAGCATAGCAAAAGGCCAATCTGAAACCAGCAAAACCCTCCTGCAATTAGCCACAGGTAAAAAAATTAATACCGCCGGAGACGACCCTGTGGCCGCCATTGGTATCGATAAGTTAAACCAGCAAAATAACTTAGTTGATCAGTATTTAAGAAATATTGATTACGGTGAAAACCACCTTAATCAAACAGAAACCTTACTGGGGGATTTAGATAATTTAGCTGGCAGCATGAAAGAGCAATTATTGCGTGGCTCAAACGGCAGCATGACCGACAACGAGCGGCAAACTATTGCCGATGAAATGCAAAAAACGCTCGATCAAATGCTTGCCATTGCCAACAAAAAAGATGAGTCAGGCAATTACTTATTTGCTGGCAATAAAACTGGCAGCGCACCATTTGAGTTTGATGCCAATGGTCAAATTATTTACAACGGCGACTCAGGCACCCGCGAAAGCATTATTGCCTCAGGGGTGCTGACTGACACCAATATGCCCGGTGATGCTGTTTTTATGAACGCGCTCAATGCCATGGGCGATTATAGCGCCAATTATATGGCAGGCCAGCAAGGTGAGTTTAGCGTCGATAGCGCCAAAATTTCCGATAGTGCAGCACATATTGCAGATACTTATCAGTTTGCTTTTATCGACAATGGTGCAGGTGGGGTGGATGTTGAAGTCAGAGACAGCGCCAATAACGTACTGACAACAGTGGCAGATTTTGATAGTTCAATGCCAATTAAGATAAATGGCATGGAAGTAAAGCTAGATGGCGAGCCGATGGCGGGCGACAGTTTTACCCTTGAGCCTATGGCTGAGATCAGTATTTTAGACAGTTTTAGCCAGGCAATTAGCTTGCTGCAAAGTGGCGACAAGATACAAACCCCACAAGGTAAAGCGGAGTTGGCACAGTTGTTGAATAATATCGATAGTGGTGTCAATCAAATGAGCGCTAAGCGCGGTGAGGTTGGCAACAGCTTAAAAGTAATGGACCAGTACAAATCGAATCACACCGACGAGAAGGTGATCAACGCATCAGCCTTATCGATGTTAGAAGATTTAGATTATGCCGAAGCCATTATTGAGTTTGAAAAACAGCAGTTAGCACTTAATGCCGTATCAAGTGTTTTTAGCAAGGTAGGTTCAACGAGCTTGTTTGATTACATCTAACAAGCGCGATGAAACTGCAATGTCAGTCATTGGGAAACTGTATTTTTAGGCTGATATAAGCAATTGCCTTATATCAATAAAGCCTTATATGAATATCAAGTACCCAAAAACTAACAACAACGTTTAATGTTAATTTATTCATTTAATTTTGTTTAAAGGTTATTGAGTCAACCGTTTTCAGCCGCGAAATAATATGGATAGAGCGGCTGGGTCAATAACTTTATTAACAAGTTTAGCCAAGCGCTTAGCCTTGGCAATGCTACTAAAAAAGGAAAGTATCATGGCTATTTCAGTTAATACCAACGTCACCGCAATGAAAGCGCAAAACAGTTTAAATGGCGCTAATGGCAACTTGCAAACCTCAATGGAGCGTTTATCATCTGGCCTGCGCATTAACAGCGCTAAAGATGATGCAGCAGGCCTGCAAATTTCAAACCGTATGACCAGCCAAATCAATGGTATCGGGGTGGCAATGCGTAATGCCAATGACGGTATCTCAATTGCGCAAACGGCTGAAGGCGCGATGCAAGAATCCACCAATATCTTGCAACGTATGCGTGACTTATCACTGCAATCTGCTAACGGTTCAAACTCTGCAGAAGATCGCGGCGCTATGCAAAAAGAGCTTGGGGCTTTGCAGTCAGAGTTAACCCGTATTTCAGACACCACCACGTTTGGTGGTCAAAAGTTAATTGATGGCTCCTATGGTACTCAAGCATTCCAAGTAGGCTCAAATGCTAATGAAACCATTTCGGTATCGCTAAAAGCGACTGGTGCAGACGATATCGGTATTAACGAAGCTAAGGGTGCAGGTACTAGTTTTGGTGTTGCAGATGGAACGGCATTATCAACAAAAA
>NZ_MCTY01000053.1:0-1053 GCF_002873635.1 Shewanella sp. 10N.286.52.B9 | reverse complement strand
GCAACATTCAAGCTAACGTGACTGATGCCCGCAGTCGCATTCAAGATGTGGATTTTGCCTCAGAAACGGCGCAGTTAACTAAGCAGCAGATTCTGTCACAAACCTCATCAGCTATGTTGTCGCAAGCCAACCAGTTGCCACAAACTGCCTTGTCATTGCTAGGTTAATAACTATTTAGCTAGCGAGTTAAGGAATAACTATAAGCGCAGTGTAATCGCTTTAATTAATTTGCTGAGCTTAAAATCAAAGCAGCCTTTATAGGCTGCTTTTTTGCATTTAAGCTTTTTAAATGCTGTTGCTAAAATAGTCGTTTAAGCGAGTTTATTGCGCGTTAAATCGCCTTTTTTAATTGAATTTAATAAAAAGTTTTAATTTTTTGCTAAAGCTTTTTTAGTCGCCGCCGTTACAGTATTTGTCGAAGATAAGTATCGTCTGACCTGAGTGGCAGGCACTATTAAATATAAGAGAGGCAATACATGGCTATTTCAGTTAATACTAACGTCACTTCAATGAAGGCTCAGAACTCATTAAATGGTGCCAATGGCGGTCTGCAAACGTCAATGGAGCGTTTATCATCAGGGTTGCGCATTAACAGTGCTAAAGATGATGCGGCAGGTCTGCAAATCTCAAACCGTATGACCAGCCAAATCAACGGTATCGGTGTCGCAATGCGTAATGCTAATGATGGCATTTCAATTGCGCAAACTGCAGAAGGTTCAATGCAAGAGTCAACCAACATCTTGCAGCGTATGCGTGACTTATCACTGCAATCAGCTAACGGTTCAAACTCAACTGATGATCGTGAGTCAATGCAGAAAGAGATCTCTTCATTACAAAGTGAATTAACGCGTATTTCAGATACGACGTCTTTCGGTGGTCAGAGTTTGCTTGATGGTTCGTATGGCACTCAAGCATTCCAAATAGGCTCAAATGCTAATGAAACCATTTCGGTATCGCTAAAAGCGACTGGTGCAGACGATATCGGTATTAACGAAGCTAAGGGTGCAGGTACTAGTTTTGGTGTTGCAGATGCAACGGCATTATCAACAAAAA
>NZ_MCTY01000052.1:0-2901 GCF_002873635.1 Shewanella sp. 10N.286.52.B9 | reverse complement strand
TGCGACAACTGAGCATGGCGTAAATTGCTTGGCGCATGGATGATGTAATGTGACCATCATAAGCCTGATTAAAAGCATCAAGGTGGTCACGTAAAAGCGCAATGAACCTCATAAATCACACTCCCACTTAAGCACCAAATTATCCGTCAGTTGGTTAACAGATAGGGCAGTATTTTTGCGAGTGATAGTGGTGAGGCGGGTATATCGGGCTGTGGTATTAAGGCTGTTGTGACCAAGCAGGCTTTGCACTGAGCGTAAGTCCAGCCCTTGTTCTAACAAATGAGTGGCGTAGCTGTGACGCAGGTTATGCGGGCTGATGGATTTGTGAATATTACACTCACGAATAACCCGCTTGAGGGCTTTTTCCTTCTGATTTTAAAGTAAGTCCCGCCTTTATCGATCTTTGAGTCTGGCTGGCCATCTTTACCAGAAAAATCAGCCGTGGGTGGCGATGAGTTTGCCAGTAATATCGCAGCGCTAACAAGGTCCGTTTGGGCAAGGGCACCAACCTGTTAATCACATGGATGTGATGTATGTCATTTTTGCAGGAGCAAAAAATGACCTTTACCGCCTTTAGCGTTACGAATGTGCACCTGCATCATCTGTGAATCGATATCGCCAACCTGCAGTGAAATGGCCTCACCGAGGCGCAATCCCATACTGTATAAGGTGAGAAAGCACACTTGATATCGCAGCTTATGAGTAAGGCTAATAACGATAGTGACTTCTGCGGGCGTAAGAGTATTAGGCAGTGTATGGACTTGTGGCGGCTTAACAATATTAAGCAACTGCCATTGCTGGTTCAGGTCATATCGATAGACCTTATTTACAAGTGTTTGTGCAACCCATTACGGTCAAGTTTCACGGTGCTCCATGAATGTGACTCAATCAAACTGGCAAAGTAGCGCTTCAAATCATCGGTTGAAAGGTTATCAGGACATGCATCGAAATCAGCACTAATGCGCCTGACAGCGCAGCTTTGTTCAACAAGAGCATTAATGATAAATCACAATCAATACGAATTATCGTACAGCTCATATTCTGCATATTAGTTCTGAACTGTAATCTCATTACATTATCTATTGGTAATACCTGCGCAAAAAATTGGTAATAACACCTTGCGAGTTTGAAATACAGCTGAGTCACTGACTAACTTTGTTCTGTTATTTGGTAATGTTGTCATATCCATTGGTAGTGAATATAAAAACCATTCAACAATAACAGGCCTGACTCTCCTATAAGTTATTGTTCATTATATCTTTTCTATTGAGAGGGAAATATGTCAAGCCAATGCGTTAGTCTTTTTTATTCCCTTGTTACTACCAATTCTGGTTTTTGGTAATGCTTGCGGCACTATTTTGGTTGACAATGATATGTTGTGTTGGTTATATTTTGTTTAACACAAAGTTACAGGTGTGAACAAGTTGTTAAGTGTGTGGGTGTGTTAGGTGGGTTGTGTGTGATCCTGTGCGTAACAATTAATCATAGCTCTTTGATCATATACAACAAAGAGTTCTGCTTATTTTTAAAACGAAATTAGATAATTTTTGGTGTTAATTAGAAGCAAAGTCTTACCTATTTTTATTACGTTTTTCAGGGTTAGTTAAGTTCATGTGTAGGTGCGCCACTTCATGCTGCGCATATAGGTATTCTAAGTAAGCTATGAAAATAGTTAAGCCGAACAATACACGAACATATTCAACAAAGAGATCGTAAATTATAAAGGATTCCAATATCAACACATATAAATCTTACCGACATATTCAAAAGAAAATGTGTGACTTTTTCGCTGTGCTAGTTTTTGCTTTAACTGTTTTTAGCGCATCACTCAATGCTCAGGAGATTGAGGAGAATACGCTTATTCCTAAGTCACACACTAGCCTTGCTGAAGGTGTTTTACTAGGGGATTTGTCAAAACTCGATCCGCTTAAAAAGCCTGGTGAAAATTTTGACTTACTCGATTGGTCGTTAACGTTGCCAACCGATCTCAACAAAGATAAAAAAGCGGATACCGTCTATGAGAAATCATTAGGTAAAGGCTTTAACTTAAAGCCATTTTTTTATACAGCAGATGATGGTGGCTTGGTATTCGCTTGCCCAAACGTAGGTGCCAAGACCTCAAAAAATACAAAATATGCGAGAACCGAACTACGCGAAATGCTACGTAGAGGTAATGTTCAAATTAAAACTCGTGGCCTGACAAAAAATAACTGGGTTTTCAGCAATGCGCATGGTTCGGCGAAAGCTAAGTCTGGGGGTGTTGAAGGCAGTTTGGAAGGGACTTTGGCAATAAACCGAGTATCTACCACAGGTGATAAAAAAAAGGTTGGACGCGTGGTCATCGGGCAAATTCACGCGACGGATGACGAACCTATTCGTTTATATTACCGAAAATTACCAGCCAACTCGAAAGGGGCTATTTATTTTGCCCATGAAATAAATGATGGTGATGATATTTGGATAAATATGATTGGCTCACGTTCACATACTTTGTCAGACCCTGTTGACGGAATCGCCTTAAACGAAAAATTCTCTTATAAAATTTCCGTCGAAGATGAAGTGTTGTTCGTCACTATAATCAGGGAAGGTAAGCCTAATATTACTAAGTACTACGATATGAAAGGTAGTGGTTATAGTGCTAGTAACCAGTATATGTACTTTAAAGCGGGTGTTTATAATCAAAACAATGACGGCGCTGATGGTGATTATGTGCAAGCCACTTTCTATCATATCCATAACATGCATAAAGGGTATAAATTTTAGCGCAGTTAACACATCAATTTAAAATTTGTAACTCGTAATTCGTAACTACAATTATTGGTTATATTTTCATTTAAATTAATAGGTTAAAACTTTTGTTTGGGTTTCGTCTGTTGAAATTAATATAACTCTAATTTAAAT
>NZ_MCTY01000051.1:0-3753 GCF_002873635.1 Shewanella sp. 10N.286.52.B9 | reverse complement strand
TCAAGTAGCTAACGAGCAAGTTGTTAGCGAGCAAGTTGTTAGCGAAGTAACAGAAGTAACGTCAAAACCAATTGACGACAAAAAAGCGAAAATTGCGGCTGCCGTTGCACGAGCTAAAGCGAAAAAGCTCGCTGCAACAAATGCAACTGATGATGTCTCTGCCTCTGTTCAAGCTACTAACGAACAAGCTGCTAACGAGCAAGTTGTTAGCGAAGTGGCAAAAGTACAGTCAGAACCCGTTGACGACAAAAAAGCGAAAATTGCAGCCGCTGTTGCTAAGGCCAAAGCGAAAAAACTTGCGCCTAAACATGACGCTGAAAATGAAACTGTATCAGCGCCAGCAAAGCTTAAAGAAGAGCCTGCTCCAACAGAAGCTACTGACGACAAAAAAGCACGAATTGCAGCTGCAGTTGCTAAAGCAAAAGCGAAGAAGCTTGAAAATCAGCGTAAGCTGAGTGAAAAGGAATAAACATGGCATTTAAAATAGCTTCATCTCCACATGTCAGTACCACACTGCAGACCAATAAAGTCATGCTGCGTGTTGCCTACTGTTTAATTCCGGGTATTTTAGCCCAAACCTACTTCTTTGGTATGGGGACTTTGGTACAAATCATTATTGCCGTAGTAACAGCCTTAAGCGCTGAAGCTTGCATAATGAAGTTACGTAATAAATCAATTAAAACAGCCTTAGCAGATAATAGTGCCTTAGTTACAGCTTTATTGATTGCCGTTGCCATACCGCCCTTAACACCTTGGTGGATGACGGTTATAGGCTGTCTTTTTGCTATCGTGATCGTAAAGCATTTATATGGCGGGCTAGGTAATAATATCTTTAATCCTGCCATGGCTGCATATGTTCTGTTACTGGTTTCGTTTCCAGTGCAAATGACCTCATGGGTTGCACCTGCAGAACTTGCTAGCAATCATGTGGGCATTATTGCAGCATTAAATTCAATATTTGAATTATCCAATGTGGATATTCATTTATATCGCCTTGGCATCGACGGTCATACTATGGCGACACCGTTAGACACATTCAAAACTGATTTATCTATGGGGTTAACTAGCGCCGAAAGTTTACAGAAGAATGTTTTTGACGGCATAGCAGGTGTTGGCTGGCTTTGGGTCAATATTGCGTATTTACTTGGTGGCCTTGTGATGTTAAAGCTCAAGGTGATCCGCTGGCAGATCAGTACTGGCATATTATTAGCGATATTTATCTGTGCAGGTGTGGGATTTTTATTAAATCCAAGTACTCATGCTAGCCCATTACTGCATCTGTTTTCTGGTGGCACCATGTTATGTGCTTTCTTTATTGCGACCGATCCTGTTACCGCTGCAACCAGTCCCCGGGGCAGATTGTTATTTGGCGCTATCATAGGCGTGCTTATTTTTGTGATTAGAACCTATGGTGGTTACCCTGATGCGGTCGCCTTTGCAGTTTTACTTGCCAATATGTGTGCCCCATTTATTGATTACTACATTCGTCCGCGCTCATACGGCCATAGAGCAGGAAATTAAACAGGATTTATTATGTCTAATATTATTACACGAAATGGCCTGATACTTGCGATATTTGCTTTGTGTTGCACTGGCTTAGTAGCAAGCGTGAACTATTTAACTGCAGACAGGATTATTGACCAGCAACGCAAGCAACTTACACGCGTGCTGCAACAAATCATACCTCAAGCAATGCATGACAATGCATTAACTGACGATTGTATTGCCGTGATTGATGAAGCATTTTTGGGCAGCGATCAATCGTTATCAGCCTATATTGCTAAACAGGGCGATTTACCTGTTGCAATGGCCATTGAAGCCATTGCCCCTGACGGTTATAACGGTGATATCAAGCTTATTATCGGTGTCGATAACGACAACACCCTACTAGGCGTAAGAACCTTAGCACATCAGGAAACACCTGGCTTAGGTGACAAAATTGATTTAAGAAAATCTGACTGGGTTTTAGCCTTTGCTGGGTTAGTTTTTAATTCAAACGATAAACCATTAGGCGTTAAAAAAGATGGTGGTAACATCGACCAATTTACAGGGGCTACCATTACCCCAAGAGCTTATGTCAAAGCGATTAATAATGCCCTAACCTATGTTAAAAACAACAGGCAAATGCTTTATAGCACCGTAAACCAATGTGGACGAGATCATGACTAATTACCGCGAAATAGCTTGGCAAGGATTATGGAAAAACAATCCCGGATTGGTTCAGTTATTAGGCTTATGTCCGTTATTAGCTGTAACAGCTACGGTAACTAATGCTTTAGGCTTAGGTGTTGCCACACTGCTAGTGCTGGTTGGTTCTAATGTACTGGTATCATTGGTGCGCAACTTTGTTCCAAAAGAAATCCGTATTCCAGTGTTTGTGATGATCATTGCCGCACTAGTAACCTGTGTTCAGCTGTTAATAAATGCTTATGCCTATGGCTTATATCTTTCTTTAGGCATTTTCTTGCCCTTGATTGTCACCAACTGTGTGATCATTGGCCGAGCAGAAGCCTTTGCATCACGCAACAATGTTAGCAGCGCTGCTTTTGATGGGCTCATGATGGGACTTGGGTTTACCGCCATTTTAGTGGTGCTTGGCGGAGTACGTGAAGTTCTTGGTCAAGGCACTTTATTTGATGGTGCTGAGCTGCTGTTAGGTGACTGGGCAAGCGCACTGACGATTCAAGTATTTCAACTCGATAGCCATTTTTTAATTGCAATGTTACCGCCGGGGGCGTTTATCGCCATGGGACTGTTAATTGCCCTTAAAAATGTTATTGATGCAAAACTCGAAAGCCGACAACCAAAACAACAAAGCGAAGCCATAGCGCGCGCCAGAATTACCAAGGTTAGCTAATAGATGAACAAACAAAAACGTTATGAAATGTTAACCCGTCTTCGGGACAATAACCCTAAACCTGAAACTGAATTAAACTTTTCATCGCCGTTTGAACTGCTGGTTGCCGTCACCCTGTCGGCGCAAGCAACCGATGTCAGCGTCAATAAAGCCACTGACAAATTATTCCCTGTCGCCAACACAGCTCAAGGAATTTACGATCTTGGCGTTGATGGCTTAAAAACTTACATTAAAACCATTGGGCTTTATAACAACAAAGCGATAAATGTTATTAAAGCCTGTAAAATGCTAATTGATCAACATGGCGGCGAAGTACCTGAAAATCGAGAGGCATTAGAAGCACTCCCTGGCGTTGGCCGTAAAACTGCCAACGTGGTACTCAACACTGCATTTGGCTGGCTAAAAGATAATGAAGGTAGATATTTTTTAGCTGTTGATACTCACATTCAACGCCTAGCTAATCGCACTGGTTACGCTAAAGGTAAAACGGTTGAGCAAACAGAACAAGCCATTATAAAGAATACTCCACGAAAGACAGAATTCATGTTCGATTTACATCATTGGTTCATTCTCCATGGCCGTTACACCTGTATAGCACGTAAACCCAGATGTGGTTCATGCATTATTAAAGATTTATGCGACTTTAAAGATAAGACTGAATGATTTAATTTACTGCAGTTATAGCTCATCAAATAGTAAATTCATAAGCACGTAAGTTCTTTGTAGTGGCCAATGAATACTGACCACTTGCTTAGAGATGTCCGTAAATCGTTTTTGGACATTTTCGTGTTAGGACTTTGGGTAATCATGGCATTTCAGATTACCCAAAGTATGGATAAGCTCTAAACCTGTGGCCAATTTCAATTGGCCACTACACACCGTGTTTGCGCCGCTCG
>NZ_MCTY01000050.1:0-375 GCF_002873635.1 Shewanella sp. 10N.286.52.B9 | reverse complement strand
GTTTGTTACATATTGCTATGAACACTCATCGTTACATTGATAATAATTTTGATTGCTTCACTCTTTACGAGAAAGAATGAGCAATTTCGATTAACTCAACACCTGTGAGTGTCCACACAGATTACTTGATAAATTGTTAAAGAGCGTGGAATCAATTTTTCAGACTCCGCCGTTAGACGCTAGGTCGTTGGCTTGGGATGCGTATTCTACGCAATTCCTTTTTCGCGTCAAGTCATTTTTAAACTTATTTAAAAACAATTTTCAGCGTCACTTTACAGTGAACTGATTTGGCGTGTAACCCATGCTAGTGCGTGGTTTGCCGTGTCAGTGGATGCGCATTATAGGCAGATTCTGAATTGGTGCAAGGGCTTTTTA
>NZ_MCTY01000049.1:0-14234 GCF_002873635.1 Shewanella sp. 10N.286.52.B9 | reverse complement strand
AGGTAAGCCAGGTAAGCCAGAGTAAAATACTAAGAGAAATTAATTAGTAAAGATGATTTAAGTTAAAATTTCACGAAAAATAGACATAAAAAAACCGAGCTAGGCTCGGTTTTTTTAAATGAGTAATAAATTACTCTGCAGCTTCTACTTCAACAGCTTCAGCAGCTTCAGGGCGACCTACTAACTCGATGTAAGCCATTGGGGCTTTATCACCGGTACGTAGACCACACTTAAGAATACGAGTGTAACCACCAGGACGTTCCTGGAAGCGTGGACCCAATTCAGTAAATAACTTACCTACAACTTCAGCGTCGCGGGTACGAGCAAAAGCTAAACGGCGATTTGCAACGCTGTCAACTTTAGCAAGTGTTATTAGAGGCTCAACTACGCGGCGCAGTTCTTTCGCTTTAGCTACTGTAGTCTTGATTAACTCATGACTAACTAGTGAGCATGCCATGTTACGGAACATAGCTTGACGATGACTGCTGTTGCGGTTTAGTTGACGACCACTCTTACGATGGCGCATGACCTAATCCTTATAATCTTTAATCTGTACTAACTAAACTGGGACTTATAGGTCGTCTGCTAAACTAGCTGGAGGCCAGTTTTCTAGACGCATACCTAAAGACAATCCGCGAGACGCTAATACATCCTTAATTTCAGTAAGAGACTTCTTACCTAAATTAGGAGTCTTGAGCAACTCAACTTCAGTGCGTTGTACTAGATCTCCGATGTAATGAATCGCTTCAGCCTTCAAACAGTTGGCTGAACGTACAGTTAGCTCTAAATCGTCGACAGGACGCAACAGAATCGGATCAAACTCCGGTTTCTCTTCTACAACAGTCTGTTCAGTCACATCACGAAGGTCTACGAACGCATCTAGCTGTTCAGCTAAAATTGTTGCAGAACGACGAATTGCTTCCTCAGGATCAATAGTACCATTAGTGGTCATATCGATAACGAGTTTATCTAAATCAGTACGTTGCTCTACACGTGCTGCTTCAACATTATATGCAATGCGAGCAACAGGTGAGAATGAAGCATCAACCAACAAGCGACCAATTGGGCGATCATCGTCTTCGGTTTGTGCACGAGCCGAAGCTGGAACATAACCACGACCACGCTCAACACGGATACGCATGCTGATATCATTGTTACCAGTCAAATGACAGATAACATGATCAGGATTCATAATGGTAACATCACCATCATGTGTGATATCTGCTGCTGTAACAGGGCCTGTGCCTGACTTACTTAAAGTAAGTAAAGCTTCATCCTTACCCTCAATGTTTACCGCTAAACCTTTAAGGTTAAGCAATATCTCAAGGATATCTTCTTGTACGCCTTCTTTGCTACTGTACTCATGTAACACGCCGTCGATTTCGACTTCAGTTACGGCACAGCCAGGCATAGACGACAATAAGATACGACGCAAAGCGTTGCCTAATGTGTGACCAAAACCACGTTCTAGTGGTTCTAGCGTAACCTTGGCACGAGTTGGGTTAACCTGCTCTATGTCAACGAGACGCGGTTTTAGAAATTCTGTAACAGAACCCTGCATTGTGTCCTCTCTTGTTTGTTAGCTTTACTTAGAGTAAAGCTCGACGATCAGCTGTTCGTTAATTTCCGCAGACAAATCGCTACGTTCTGGTAGACGCTTGAAAGCACCTTCCATTTTCGCGCTGTCGACTTCAACCCATGTAGGCTTCTCACGTTGACCAGCCACTTCTAAAGCCGCTTTAATACGAGCTTGAGTACGTGACTTTTCACGGATGCTTACAACATCATTCGCAGACACTTTGAATGACGGAATGTTAACAACACGACCGTTAACCACGATTGATTTGTGGCTTACTAATTGACGTGATTCAGCACGAGTCGCACCAAAACCCATACGATAAACAACGTTATCTAAACGGGTTTCTAAAAGAGCAAGTAGGTTTTCACCAGTGTTGCCTTTTAGACGTGCAGCTTCTTTGTAGTAGTTACGGAATTGCTTTTCTAGCACACCGTACATACGACGAACTTTTTGTTTCTCGCGTAGCTGTAAACCGTACTCTGATAAACGTGGCTTACGTGCGCCATGTTGACCAGGTGCAGCTTCAAGCTTACACTTCGAATCGATTGCTCTCACACCGCTTTTTAGGAAAAGGTCTGTACCTTCTCTGCGGCTGAGCTTGAGCTTAGGACCCAAGTATCTTGCCATGATCTTTCTCCAACTATCCTATATACGACGTGTTATACACGACGCTTTTTAGGTGGGCGACAGCCATTATGAGGGATAGGTGTCACATCGGTAATGTTGGTGATTTTATAACCAACAGCGTTCAGCGCACGAATGGCTGACTCACGACCTGGACCTGGACCCTTTACGAAAACTTCAAGGTTTTTAACACCGTAATCTTGTGCAGCAATACCTGCACGCTCAGCAGCAACCTGCGCAGCGAACGGTGTAGATTTACGTGAACCACGAAAACCTGAACCGCCAGAGGTAGCCCAAGACAACGCATTACCTTGACGATCTGTAATGGTGACAATTGTGTTGTTGAAAGATGCATGGATATGAGCCATACCATCTGCAACCTGTTTACGTACGCGCTTACGCGGAGAACGTGACGGAACTTTAGCCATTTTGGTTTACCTTCCCGTTACTTTCTAATTGGTTTACGTGGACCTTTACGCGTACGCGCATTGGTCTTAGTACGTTGCCCACGAAGAGGCAGGCTACGGCGATGGCGGAGACCACGATAACAACCAAGATCCATAAGACGCTTGATGTTCATTGAAATCTCACGACGTAAGTCACCCTCTACTGAGTATTTGGCAACTTCTTCGCGTAGAATATCTATTTGAGCTTCGCTCAATTCCTTGATCTTAGCATCTTCAGCAATTGAAGTAGCTGCGCAGATTTCTCTAGCGCGCGTACGTCCAATACCAAAAATTGCAGTCAATGCAATGACTGTGTGCTTTTGATCAGGAATGTTAATGCCAGCGATACGGGCCACTATGCACTCCTTAATATGTTAAAGGTCGACTGCGAAAAGCCCGAAAGGATACTCGACAGCCAACAAATTTGCAAACATTATTTGCTCAGTTCTATTTAGAACTGAGCAAATATCTTTTTTTAGCCTTGACGCTGTTTGTGTTTTGGTTCAACACAAATCACACGTACAACGCCACTACGCTTGACGATCTTGCAATTACGGCAGATCTTCTTCACGGAAGCTCGAACTTTCATTTCATCACTCCGTTAAAAGCTATTAGCGACCAAAGCGATCTAAATTCGCTTTGTTTACTAGGTTAGCTTTCTTCATCACAGACTCATACTGATGAGACATCATATGGGTCTGAACCTGAGCCATGAAGTCCATGATTACGACTACAATAATTAGTAGTGAAGTACCGCCAAAATAGAACTGTACTTTCCACGCAATTAACATGAACTCCGGAATTAAACAGATAAAGGTAATATAAATCGCACCCGCAAGGGTCAAACGAGTCATTACTTTATCAATGTAACGCGAAGTCTGTTCTCCAGGACGAATCCCAGGAATGAACGCACCACTTTTCTTCAAGTTATCAGCTGTCTCACGTGGGTTAAACACCAACGCAGTATAGAAGAAACAGAAGAAAACGATAGCTGTTGCATACAATAATGAATACAGCGGTTGTCCAGGTGACACAGCTAAAGCGAAATCGCTTAACCATGACATGGACTCATTTGCACCAAACCACTGAGCCAGTGTGCCTGGGAACAAAATAATGCTGGATGCAAAAATTGGCGGAATCACACCTGCCATGTTCACTTTAAGAGGTAAATGTGTGCTTTGCGCTGCGAAAACCTTACGGCCTTGTTGACGCTTAGCGTAGTTAACGACGATACGACGTTGACCACGTTCTACAAATACAACTAAATAAGTAACTGCAAATACGATTACTGCTAATAGCAACAGAACCAGTACATTCAAATCACCTTGACGAGCCTGTTCAGCCGTTTGGCCGATAGCAGACGGTAAACCAGCAACAATACCTGCGAAAATTAATATCGAGATACCATTACCAATACCACGTTCAGTAATTTGCTCACCTAGCCACATTAGGAACATTGTTCCTGTCACTAGACTCACAACTGCAACAAAGTAAAAACCAAAACCTACATTGACCACAAGGCCAGGTACTAGGCTTGGCAAACCTGTTGCAATACCAATCGATTGAAGCGTACCCAACACTAACGTTCCGTATCTAGTGTACTGACTGATTTTCTTTCTTCCTGACTCGCCTTCTTTTTTCAATTCAGCAAGAGCAGGATGAACAACAGTCAATAATTGCATGATAATCGATGCCGAAATATACGGCATGATACCTAATGCAAAGATAGAGGCACGCTCTAAAGCACCACCCGAGAACATGTTAAACATGCCAAGGATGGTATCTTTTTGTTGAGCAAACAGATCTGCTAACACAGCTGCGTCAATACCAGGAATTGGTACAAACGAACCGGCTCTAAAGACGATAATCGCACCAATCACGAACAGGAGACGGGTTTTCAATTCAGATAAACCGCCTTTCGCGCTTTTTAAATCAAGTCCTGGTTTTGCCATCGACGTATTATTCCTCGATCTTGCCGCCGGCAGCTTCAATAGCTGCACGTGCACCTTTGGTTACCTTCAGACCTTTAACGGTCACTGGGCGTTCAATGGTACCTGAAAGAACGATTTTCGCAAACTGTATGTTGCGAGTAATTACGTTCGCATCTTTCAGTGCGTTAAGGTCGATAACATCACCGTTAACTTTTGCTAGTTCGAGTAAACGAACTTCAGCTGAGACCAAAGCTTTGCGCGAGGTAAAACCGAATTTAGGTAAACGAATTTTAAGAGGCATTTGACCACCCTCAAAACCGATACGCACACCGCCGCCAGAACGAGACTTTTGTCCCTTATGACCACGACCTGCGGTTTTACCTAAACCAGAACCAATACCACGACCTACACGCTTAGGAGCAGACTTAGATCCTGCTGCTGGAGATAGAGTATTTAAACGCATTATTAATCCTCCACCTTAACCATGTAGTAAACTTTATTAACCATACCGCGAACTGAAGGAGTATCTTCAACTTCAACGGTGTGGCCAATACGTCTTAGGCCTAAACCTAATAAACAGGCACGGTGCTTTGGCAAACGACCAATCGCACTCTTTGTCTGTGTTACTTTAAACGTTTTAGTAGCCATGGTGCATTAACCTCGAATTTCATCAACATTCAAGCCGCGCTTAGCTGCAACTTGTGCTGGTGACTTCATGTGCACCAACGCATCGACAGTAGCTCGAACGATGTTGATCGGGTTAGTAGAACCGTATGCTTTTGACAGAACGTTATGAACGCCTGCTACTTCCAATACGGCACGCATTGCGCCACCGGCAATAATACCGGTACCTTCCGATGCTGGTTGCATGTAAACACGCGAACCAGTATGGCGACCTTTAACTGGGTGATGCAGTGTACCTGCGTTCAACTCCACGGTTACCATGTTACGACGGGCTTTTTCCATTGCTTTTTGAATAGCAGCTGGAACTTCGCGCGCTTTACCATAGCCATAGCCAATCTTACCGTTACCATCACCTACCACTGTTAGTGCGGTGAAGCTAAAGATACGACCACCTTTAACTACTTTAGAAACACGATTAACTGCAATCAATTTCTCTTGCAAATCGTCTTTCTGCTGAGCTTCTAATTTAGCCATTTTTATAACCCCTTAGAATTTCAGGCCAGCTTCACGAGCTGCGTCAGCTAATGCTGCTACGCGACCGTGATACTTGAAACCAGAACGGTCGAATGCAACCGAAGTTACACCTTTTTCGATCGCACGCTCTGCAACAGTTTTACCCACTGCTTTAGCTGCGTCTACGTTACCGGTACTCTTTAGTAGTTCTTTAACCGCTTTTTCAACGGTTGAAGCAACTGCCAACACCTGAGCTTCAGGATTAATCACCTGAGCATAAATGTGACGCGGTGTACGATGTACAACCAGACGGTTCACGCCCAGCTCTTGGATCTTCTTACGAGCACGCAGAGCGCGACGTAAGCGAGATGTTTTCTTATCCATATCGCGTTACCTACTTCTTCTTAGCCTCTTTACGGCGTACTTGCTCGTCTGCATAACGAACACCTTTGCCTTTATAAGGCTCTGGTGGACGATAGCCACGAATCTCAGCAGCAACCTGACCAACTAACTGTTTATCAACGCCCGAAAGGACGATGTCAGTTTGGCTAGGACACTCTGCAGTAACACCTGCGGGAAGTTTGTGAACCAATGGATGTGAGAAACCTAAAGTTAGATCTAGGTTTGAACCAGCTGCTTTCGCACGGTAACCAACACCAATTAACTTTAATTTTTTAACAAATCCTTCAGAAACACCAACAACCATGTTGTTTACTAGTGCACGAGCTGTACCAGCTTGAGCCCAAGCGTTAGCAACGCCTTCAACTGGACCAAAACTTAGTACGCCGTTGTCTAGAACAACACTTACCGCTTTGTTGATTTCTCGAGTCAAACTACCTTTAGTACCTTTTACGGTGATAGTTTGTTCGTTTAAGGTCACCTCTACGCCGGCAGGAATAGACACTGGTGCTTTTGCTACACGTGACATACCTAGCTCCTTACGCTACGTAGCAGATAACCTCGCCACCCATGCCTGTTAGGCGGGCAGCACGATCGGTCATCAAGCCTTTAGAAGTGGACACAATTGCGACACCCAGACCGCCCATCACCTTTGGAAGTTCGTTTTTACCTTTGTAAATACGAAGACCAGGACGACTTACGCGCTGGATAGTCTCAACGACTGGTTTGCCTTGGAAATACTTTAAAGTGATTTCTAATTCAGGCTTGGCTTCTTCTGCTACGGCGTAGTCAGTAATGTAACCTTCATCTTTAAGTAATTTCGCAATTGCTACTTTTAACTTAGCTGAAGGCATCTTTACTGATACTTTGTTAGCAGCTTGGCCGTTACGAATACGTGTTAACATATCCGCAATAGGATCTTGCATGCTCATATTAGCTTACTCCGTGACAAGTGCTTACCAGCTGGCCTTACGTAGACCAGGAACTTCACCACGCATAGTAGCTTCACGTAATTTAATACGGCTAAGGCCGAATTTACGTAAGAAACCATGTGGGCGACCAGTTTGATTACAACGGTTGCGTTGACGCGCAGCGCTAGAATCACGAGGTAGAGCTTGTAACTTAAGAACAGCTTCCCAACGGTCTTCGTCAGAAGTCGCAGGTGCGCTGATAATAGCCTTAAGTGCTAAACGCTTTTCAGCATATTTAGCTACGAGCTGTGCACGCTTTGCTTCACGTGCTTTCATAGATGATTTTGCCATTATGCTACCCTTATTTCTTGAATGGGAAGTTAAATGCGTCTAACAAAGCACGACCTTCTTCATCATTCTTCGCAGTAGTAGTGATAACAATATCCATACCACGAATCTTATCGATTTTATCGTAATCGATTTCTGGGAAGATGATTTGCTCACGCACACCCATTGCGTAGTTACCACGACCGTCAAACGCTTTTGCGCTTAGGCCACGGAAGTCACGAATACGTGGGATTGCAATGTCAACTAAACGCTCTAAAAATTCCCACATACGCTCACCGCGTAGGGTAACTTTACAGCCAATAGGGTAGCCTTCACGGATTTTAAAACCAGCAACTGATTTACGTGCAACAGTTACAACTGGTTTTTGGCCAGCGATTGCAGTCATATCACGGAGCGCATGCTCCATAACTTTTTTGTCTGCAACGGCTTCGCCTACACCCATGTTAAGGGTGATTTTTTCAATCCGAGGGACTTGCATGACACTGGTATATTCGAACTTTTTAGAAAGTTCTGCAATAACAGTCTCTTGATATTTATCATGCAGTTTCGCCATCGTTTACTCCGTTTACTTAATGAGTTCACTATTCGATTTAAAGAAACGGACTTTTTTGCCGTCTTCGAATCGGAAACCAACACGATCTGCCTTGCCTGTGGCTTGGTTAAAGATCGCTACGTTTGATGCTTGTATCGCTGCTTCTTTCTCGATTACACCACCAGTTACGCCCAATTGTGGGTTTGGCTTTTGGTGTTTTTTAACAAGATTAATGCCTTCAACAATCAACTTACCAGTAGGTAGGACTTGAGAAACTTTTGCTCGTTTACCCTTGTCTTTACCTGCTAATACAATTACTTCGTCTTCACGACGGATTTTAGCTGCCATTTTGAAGCTCCTTACAGTACTTCTGGTGCCAGAGAGACGATTTTCATAAACTGCTCGTTGCGCAATTCACGTGTCACTGGTCCAAAAATACGAGTACCAATCGGTGCAAGGTTTGCGTTAAGCAAAACTGCTGCATTCCGATCGAAGCGAATGACAGAACCATCTGGACGACGTACGCCTTTCTTAGTACGGACTACCACCGCGTTATATACATCACCTTTCTTCGCTTTAGCGCGAGGAATAGCTTCTTTAACAGAAACCTTGATGACGTCGCCGATACCGGCATAACGACGATGAGAGCCACCCAAGACCTTAATACACTGAACTCTACGAGCGCCACTGTTACACGCGACGTCTAGAGTCGATTGCATTTGGATCATTTTAAGTGCTCCGCTATCGTTACTACAAAACCCCGAAATTGGGATCATATTTGTCCACTTCTTGAACAATTCATACCTTGCTAATTACTCATTAGCATTGAATGCAATTTGTTCAAAAATGGGGCGCAAGTATAACACCAAAATATTGGGTTGCATAGTATAAAAAAACAAACGGCCCCAAGCATTGGAGCCGTTTACTATAACCTAATGATTACTAGGCTTTTGTTACTACTTCAACAAGTGTCCAAGACTTAGTCTTAGAAAGAGGACGACACTGACTAATAGTCACTACGTCACCTTCATTACACTGATTGGTTTCGTCATGTGCATGGATCTTAGTTGTACGCTTAATGTACTTCCCATAAATAGGATGTTTCACTTGGCGTGCAATAGCAACAGTAATAGACTTGTCCATTTTGTTGCTAAGAACTCGACCTTGCAAAGTACGGATTTTATCAGACATTACGCACCTGCCTTAGAAGTAATAATGGTCTTAACACGTGCAATGTTACGACGCACTAATTTCAATTGATTCGTTTGAGTCAACTGACCAGTAGCGTGTTGCATACGCAGGTTAAACTGCTCACGCAGCAGACCAAGTAATTCAGCGTTAAGTTCTTCAACGCTCTTTTCTCTTAGTTCGCTCGCTTTCATTACATCACCGTCTTAGTTACGAAGGTAGTCTTAATAGGAAGCTTGGCAGAAGCTAAAGCAAACGCTTCACGCGCTAACTCTTCAGATACACCATTCATCTCATAAAGAACCTTACCAGGTTGAATCTGACATACCCAGTATTCAACGTTACCCTTACCTTTACCCATACGCACTTCAAGAGGCTTAGAGGTAATTGGCTTGTCAGGGAAAACTCGAATCCAAATTTGTCCTTGACGTTTAATGTGACGTGTCATGGCACGACGTGCAGATTCGATTTGACGAGCTGTTAAACGACCACGGCCGACAGCTTTCAAACCGAAAGTACCAAAGCTAACTTCAGTACCGTTCGCTAGACCGCGGTTACGGCCTTTGAACATCTTGCGAAACTTCATACGTTTAGGTTGCAGCATTAAAGTTTCTCCTATTTAGCACGAGGCTTGCGCTTAGACTGCTGCTTCGGCTCTTCTAACGCGACAACGTTACCGTCTAGAACTTCGCCTTTGAAGATCCAAACTTTAACGCCAATCACACCGTATTGGGTGTGACTTTCAGCTGTAGAATAGTCGATATCAGCACGTAGAGTATGCAAAGGTACACGACCTTCACGATACCACTCAGAACGTGCGATTTCAGCTCCGCCTAGACGGCCGCTCACTTCAACTTTGATACCTTGAGCACCAATGCGCATTGCGTTTTGAACTGCACGCTTCATAGCGCGACGGAACATAACACGACGTTCTAGTTGCTGCGCAATACTGTCAGCAACTAACTTTGCGTCTAACTCAGGCTTACGGATCTCAGCGATGTTGATTTGAGCAGTAGTGCCTGTAATTTTAGATACATGTGCACGTAATACTTCAACGTCTTCACCTTTCTTACCAATCACAACGCCTGGACGGGCAGTGTGAATAGTAACGCGGATGCTCTTCGCAGGACGCTCGATAACGATTTTAGATACTGATGCAGCCTTCAATTTCTCTGTAAGATATTGACGAACTTCCCAGTCGCTGTTCAGATTATTCGCATAATCTGACTTATCGGCGTACCAAGTAGAGATCCAAGGCTTCGTGATACCCAGACGGATACCATTAGGATGTACTTTCTGTCCCATTGCTCTCTTCTCCTAGCGATCTGATACAACCACAGTAATGTGGCTGGTACGCTTCATGATACGATCAGCGCGGCCTTTGGCACGAGGCATGATGCGCTTCATAGTTGGTGCTTCGTCAACAAAGACTTGGCCAACTTTAAGCTCATCGATATCTGCACCTTCGTTGTGTTCGGCGTTTGCGATAGCTGAGTCTAGTACTTTCTTAACCAGTACGGCGGCTTTCTTAGGGCTGAAGGTCAAAATCTCAAGCGCCTTAGATACAGGCAACCCGCGAATTTGATCAGCAACTAGACGGGCCTTCTGCGCAGACGTACGGGCGTAACGATGTTTAGCTAAAACTTCCATCTTATGTCTCCCGTATTAACGCTTCTTCGCTTTCTTATCTGCAGCATGGCCGCGATAAGTGCGAGTTGGTGAAAATTCACCAAGCTTATGACCGATCATTTCGTCAGTTACGAACACAGGTACGTGCTGACGACCATTATGGACAGCGATGGTCAACCCAATCATATTTGGGATGATCATTGAGCGGCGAGACCAAGTCTTAATTGGTTTTTTATCTCCCGCTTCCATCGCTTTCTCTACCTTCTTCAGCAAGTGCAGGTCAATGAAAGGACCTTTCTTGAGAGAACGTGGCATGGGCGAATCCTCTTACTATTTGTTACGACGACGTACAATGTACTTGTCGGTGAGCTTATTACTACGAGTTTTATAACCCTTAGTTGGCACACCCCATGGACTTACTGGATGACGACCACCAGAAGTACGGCCTTCACCACCACCGTGTGGATGGTCTACCGGGTTCATTGCAACACCACGCACTGTAGGGCGTACGCCTCTCCAGCGTTTAGCACCTGCTTTACCTAACTGGCGTAGCATGTGCTCGGCATTTCCAACTTCACCGAATGTTGCACGACAATCAACAGGCACTTTGCGCATTTCGCCAGAGCGAAGACGTAAAGTTGCATATTGGTTATCACGAGCAACAACTTGAACATAAGCACCAGCTGAACGCGCGATTTGAGCACCTTTACCAGGTTTCATTTCTACTGCGTGCACAACACTACCCACTGGGATGTTGCGAAGCGGCATTGCGTTACCGGTTTTGATGTCTGCATCCACACCAGATTGGATTGCATCACCAGCTTTCATGCCTTTAGCGGCAAGAATGTAGCGACGCTCACCGTCTGCGTACAATACTAACGCAATGTTAGCTGTACGGTTTGGATCATATTCCAGACGTTCAATTTTCGCAGGGATACCGTCTTTATTGCGTTTGAAATCAATAATACGATAATGCTGCTTGTGTCCACCACCAACGTGACGAACAGTGATGCGACCCGTATTGTTACGGCCACCACTTTTAGATTTCTTAGCCAACAGGCCTGCAAAAGGTTTCCCTTTATGCAAGTCGCTGTTCACCACTTTAACAACGTGGCGACGACCTGGAGAGGTTGGCTTACACTTAATAACTGCCATGATAATTCTCCTTTGCTTACTCAGCGCCACCGACGAAATCGATGTCAGCACCAGCAGCTAAAGTTACATAGGCTTTTTTCCAATCGCTACGACGACCTACACGGCCACCGGTACGTTTAGTTTTGCCTTTGTTTACCAAAGTGCGAACACTATCAACTTCAACTTCGAAAAGTTTCGCTACAGCAGCTTTAATCTCTGCTTTAGTCGCATCGATTGCTACGCGGAAAACTACAGTGTTGTTTTTCTCAGCTAATACAGTGCTCTTTTCAGATACATGTGGCGCTAAGATAACTTTTAGCAAACGTTCTTCGGTGATCATGCTAGCATCTCCTCGATTTGCTTCACTGCATCAGCAGTAACAAGAACAGTGTTGAACGCGATTAGACTAACTGGGTCTAGACCCGCTACGTCACGTACGTCAACCTTGTATAAGTTGCGTGCTGCTAAGAATAAATTCTCATCAACATCTGCAGTAACAATTAGAACGTCTTCTAGTTGCATTTCTTTTAACTTAGCTTTCAGCTCTTTAGTTTTAGGAGCTTCAACACTAAAAGATTCAACAACGACTAAACGCTCTTGACGTACCAATTCAGAAAGAATGCTTTTTAGAGCACCACGGTACATCTTTTTGTTAACTTTTTGGCTGTGATCTTGTGTTTTAGCAGCGAATGTTACGCCACCGCCACGCCAGATCGGGCCTTTAACACTACCGGCACGAGCTCGGCCTGTGCCTTTCTGACGCCAAGGCTTTTTGCCTGAGCCAGTTACTTCCGCACGAGTCTGTTGAGCACGAGTGCCCTGACGCGCGTTTGCAGCGTAAGCTACAACTACCTGATGGACCAATGCCTCGTTAAAGTCACGGCCGAAGGTAGTTTCGGAAACTTCAAGAGCGCTTTGCGCGTCTTTCAATACCAATTCCATTACTATCTCCTCAGACCTATGCTTTAACGGCTGGCTTGATAATCAAGTCACCATTGGTAGCGCCAGGAACAGCACCTTTTACCAATAACAAGTTACGCTCTGCATCTACACGTACAACGTCTAGATTTTGAGTAGTTACTTGCTCGGCACCCATGTGGCCAGACATTTTCTTACCTTTGAAAACGCGACCAGGTGTCTGGTTTTGACCAATAGAACCATTAGATCTATGAGCCAAAGAGTTACCATGTGTCATATCTTGAGCGTGGAAGTTCCAGCGTTTAATACCGCCTTGGAAGCCCTTACCTTTAGATTGACCAGTAACATCAACTTTCGCTGTATCTGCAAAGATATCAACGTTAAGTTCAGCACCAACTTCAATGCCTTCACCTTCACCATCTGCCAAACGCAATTCCCATAAACCTCGACCGGCTTCTACGCCGCTCTTAGCAAAATGGCCTGCTTCTGGCTTAGTGATGCGGTTGGCTTTTTTGGTACCAGTAGTTACTTGAAGAGCACGGTATCCGTCGTTTTCTAAAGTTTTCACTTGAGTTACGCGGTTACCAGCAATTTCAATTACTGTTACAGGGATTGAAGCACCATCTTCTGTGAAGATGCGAGTCATACCCACTTTACGACCAATAAGACCGATAGCCATCTTTCAAACCTCTTCTAAGGATCTCAATTAACCTAAGCTAATCTGAACGTCGACACCAGCGGCAAGATCTAAACGCATTAATGCGTCTACAGTCTTTTCAGTTGGCTCTACGATGTCAACTAAGCGCTTGTGAGTACGAATTTCGTACTGATCACGTGCGTCTTTGTTGACGTGCGGAGAAGTCAAAATGGTATAACGTTCTTTACGCGTAGGAAGTGGAATTGGACCACGAACCTGTGCGCCTGTACGCTTAGCAGTTTCAACGATTTCCGCTGTTGATTGATCGATCAAACGATGATCAAATCCTTTCAAGCGGATACGGATTCTTTGGTTCTGCATTGACCAGAGCTCCTAAAATGCACACATAAAAAATCACCCTCTAGCTTCTTCCCAATGGAAAAGCAGAGCGAGATGATTTAACCGTAGACTCCCAATCGGAGTCAATTATGAAAATGAATAATCCAAATGATTAAACATTATATTACGCTGTCTAGGACAGCGAAGGGCAATTATACAGATCTAATTTCATAGATCAACCCCTGCGAACAAAAACTCTTCAATTTAGTGGTTCTGTTCAAGGCGGTGGATTTTACATGGTTAGAATCAAAATGCAATAAAAACAAAAAAGGAAGCCGAAGCTTCCTTTTTTTATGTGTTAACTAAAGACGCTATTAAGCGATAACTTTAGCTACAACACCAGCACCAACAGTACGGCCACCTTCACGGATAGCGAAACGTAAACCGTCATCCATTGCGATCGGGTAGATTAGTGTAACAAC
>NZ_MCTY01000048.1:0-2921 GCF_002873635.1 Shewanella sp. 10N.286.52.B9 | reverse complement strand
GCTCATTATCTAAAGCGTTAGGTAACCAAGGAAGGGAGTCTTATGGAAGGTTTTAAATTTAGTCCCAAAAGCAAAAAAATTTTGATGCTGCTAGTTATATTAGCCCTTACTCCATTTGCACCTGAATTACTCTTGTTTATGGATGTTGCTGGTGTAGAAGTAGCCTTTACATGCCTCCTCATCATGATTAAGCCCATGAAGCTTTGGGTTGAGTGCCAGATAGTTAAAATTAAAGAGTTCAGCCGTGTGATGATACTTGCTGTAAAGCAGCACCCCGTAAGTGATGCGCGAGTGTTTGCAGGTCATTATTTTGCCTTTTCTTTAACACTCCTATTAACAAGCTCACTATTTGTGTCAAGTTCAATATGGTTGCCGATTTTAGTCATGGGTAGGTATATAGCGTAAGGATACCTAACAAGCTGCTAAATCCAGATTCACCAAGGCTGTCATGCCATTTGCTGTGCAAATCGCCCGCCAGCACTTGGTTCACTTATTAGCAGGGCGTTAAATTGCAAAGGGAAGTCATGCGTATATTTCTATTTATTTCATTGTTTATTTTAAGTTTTTCGTCTTCAGCAATAGTTGTTCGTCATGATGTTGATGACAAAAAGTACCAGGCTATGCCAAGTGATTTTGCTCCATTGGCAACATTCTATGTTGATGGCGCACATGGAACATTAATTAAACCTGATTGGATAGTGACCGCTGCGCATGCCACATTTTGTGTGACCCCCGAAAGTTATGTAGCGTTCAATAATGGTCTGCATAAAGTAGAAAGTGTATTTGTCCATAGAGACTACAAACCCGGTAAAAGTCACGATATAGCTTTAGTCAAATTAATTAATCCTGTAACGGGAATTGAGCCTGCAACTGTTTACGGAAATACTGATGAGCTTGGAAAACCAACTTGGTTTATCGGTGTAGGTGGTACTGGTAATGGTTTAATTGGCCAAACGGTGGATAACTATGAAAATAACGGGGTGTTACGTAAAGCTCAAAATATAATTACTATGGCCGATGGGCCATTATTAAAATTTGTTTTTGATAGTGGAGATTCAGCTTTACCGTTAGAAGGGGTTTCTGGTGGAGGAGATAGTGGAGGACCTGCATTTCTAAAATCTAATGGAACAAATTACTTGCTTGGTGTTAGTTCTAGAGTTGAAGGTGAAGGTATAGGTAAATATGGAGTTCTAGAGGTTTACTCAAGAGCTTCCTACTTTAAGCCTTGGATTGACAAAGTTACAAGTGGTGACAAGGCTGTTCAACTACAATTAACAAGGCCAAAATTAGAAAAACTTCCCTCTGGCCTAACAGACGAAATCTTACCTGAGGTATGTTCTGATATTGGGATAAAACCAAATGCAATTTAACAAGGGTCATCAAATGGACTCCACAAGCTTGGCGATTTTTATTGCAAAGAAACGCAATAAAACTACCAAACTTGTTCCGCCATTTATGCCAGCGTTATATTGCTAAAAAAGTAAAGTGTATTTTCAGCATCGGAGAATAAATGAAAAAGGAACTTACAGATATATTTGAAGTTGACTCAGTTCTAAAGACTCTCGTTCTTTGCGTGCTCACAATAGGTTCGTATTTAATATATAAACTTTACCGTTTTTCAAACCAAATCAACGGGCATACAGAGCTTAAAATATCTAAATATTTTATCCTTACTACTGTAATTTTATTTGCCATTTCATTAGCTAGTTTAATTTATGGTTTAGTTAATATTCACGATTTATCCATTTTAAAAAGCTCAATTGTTATTCATTTGGTTTCAAGTGTTTTTGATGTAACGTGGATAGTTATGGTCCGCAATCGTATAAACCAAATTTCAGGTTCAAATAAAGGTGACATACTTTGGTTAAATCCATTTATTACATCAATTTTTCATGTAATCTATATGCAACATAAAATTAATCAAAGCTTGGTTAAAGCCGCAATATAACAGATAAGGATAGGCCGCGCGTAGCCGCGGCCTTATCCCAAGTGTTGAACAAGCCCGAGTGATACCTTTATAGTGTAAATATCGGCGTAAGATCTTACGCTTTTTCGATGTGTGCAGAGCAGTTACATTTTTTACTAGCCGCATCGATCCCTTAGCATCGCCAGCTAATTTTTTTACCTAAAAATATCAATACCTTAGCACCTCCTGATACTTTTCTTGTTCCGCACCTTAAGTGTTAATTTTTAATCCTTCCGCTTAAACAGTGGCGTTAGGTGTGGTTGTTTTTTGCCTAAGAAAGCTTGTCAGTCGTGCATGCTTATTCCTATGCACCCCCATAAATATCATCGGTTGTCGGCAACAAGGGCAAGGTCGTATGGCTTGAGTTTTAGTGGTGTTTTCGAGCGGCGAAAACACGGTGCCAGCAACGGCTAACATCAAGCGTATTCGTTGCCGCAGCCTGGCTGAACCTCCTCTGAGTAATCCACTCTCATTGTTAAGAGTCTCTGACTCTCCGTAAGCCTTTCGGCAGTACATGTTGCAGTACCAACCATAGAAATTCGACAGTAGGTAATGTACGTATTTCAGTGGTGTCGGTTTGGCTATTTTGCCCATGGTTTTCAAGATAGGCAAAACTAATTTGTCCGTCGATATTACTGACGATATTTTTATCGGGTAACACGCCGCGATAAAGGTATCGCGACAGGTACTTTAACGCTGGCAGTCCTTTACCCACATGTTGGCAGTCTACCACCCACTTTTTGGGTATTGAGCTAGGGAGTTTTAGACTCAGTTTTGCCAGTTGCGCCAGCAGTCTTGCTCGCCACACTTTGGCCAGGTTAAAGGCGTTGAACAGGTATTTACCCTTGTTCTTTTTCCACTGTTTTTTGTGCTTATTAAAGCTGCCTGCCGGAATGATGAAGTGGATATGAGGATGCTTCTTATAACACAAGGGGCACGCCTTCGGTTATGGGTA
>NZ_MCTY01000047.1:60071-70844 GCF_002873635.1 Shewanella sp. 10N.286.52.B9 | reverse complement strand
ATAATTTATAGATTTAATAATTATTGTCCGTGAATGTTTAACGGATAACATGTCAGAATTTTAAGGTGAAATAAATGAGTGATACCGATGATTGGGCTGCTGCAATGGCAGAGCAGGCACTTGAAGAAGCAAAAGAAGCTGAACAAGTCGCCCTTGATGAACTGGTAGATGAAGCCGCGCCAATCTCGCATGATCAAGCTGAAAAGCTCGATGCCATTATGGATATACCGGTAACGATTTCGATGGAAGTCGGTCGCAGTTTTATTAGTATTCGTAACTTGCTGCAACTGAACCAAGGTTCGGTGGTCGAGCTAGATCGGGTGGCGGGTGAGCCCCTTGATGTGATGGTAAATGGCACGCTTATCGCTCATGGCGAAGTGGTTGTGGTGAATGACAAATTTGGTATTCGTCTGACAGATGTGATTAGCCAAACAGAACGCATTAAGAAGTTAAAGTAATCGAACAAGCATTAAGGATTTAACCCTGTGTTGAATGTGTTCTCCTCGCTAGCGTTAGCTAGCTCTGCGCTTACTGACACGGCAACAACCGCAGTTGCCACAACCGTGTCTAAAGCCCCAGAAACATCAAATGTGGCTGCGCTTTCAAGCATGGTGGGCGGGCTTATTCTCGTTATCGCCATCATCTTTTTACTGGCATTTATTGTCAAAAAATTAAACTTAGTGCAGTCAAATCAAGGGGTGATAAAAACCATTGCCATGACGCCACTTGGTCAAAAAGAAAAGCTGGTTCTGGTTGAGCTTGAAGGTCAGCAATATCTTTTAGGGGTGACCTCACAGCAAGTTAACCTTATTGATAAGCTAGACACAAACGTTGAAATAGAAAGCACTAGTTTTGCCACTCGTCTCAAGCAAGCAAAAGCGCAAGCAACAGTCAAGGCCAAGGATCTGCAATCATGAAAAGATGGATAGTGCTGGCTTTGTTGGCTGGATTAATGTTCACGCCTGTTAGTTTTGCAGAAGATGGCTTACTAAAAGCAGTGACAGTGACTGCAGGGGCTGACGGCAGTACCGAATATTCAGTCACTATGCAGATATTACTGCTAATGACGGCCATGAGCTTTATTCCAGCAATGGTAATAATGCTGACCTCATTTACCCGCATCATCGTGGTGCTATCAATTTTGCGCCAAGCATTAGGTTTGCAGCAAACCCCATCAAATCAGGTGCTCATTGGCATTACCATGTTCATGACCTTTTTTATCATGGCGCCAGTATTTGATAAAATTCATGCTGAAGCGGTAAAACCTTACATGAATGAAACTCTGACAATGCAGCAAGCCTTTGAAGTGGGTAAAGAGCCCTTAAGGCAGTTTATGTTGGCGCAAGTCAGAACCACAGATTTAGAAACCTTTGTCGAAATTTCAGGTTATACCGATATCACTTCCCCTGAGCTGGCTCCGATGAGCGTTTTGATACCAGCGTTTATCACCAGTGAGCTTAAAACCGCTTTTCAAATTGGCTTTATGTTATTTGTGCCATTTTTGGTATTGGATTTGGTGGTCGCCAGTATTTTGATGGCAATGGGTATGATGATGTTATCGCCGATGATTGTGTCCTTGCCCTTTAAAATCATGCTGTTTGTGTTGGTTGATGGTTGGGGCTTAGTACTGGGCACCTTGGCCAGTAGTTTCGGCACTTAGGTTTAGGGAGCAGGGCTAATGTCACCAGAGTCATTGATTGATATTTTTCGTGAGGCGCTGTCCGTTATCGTGCTCATTGTCTCGGCTATTATCTTACCGGGTTTATTTGTCGGTTTGATTGTGGCGGTGTTTCAGGCTGCCACCTCCATTAATGAACAAACCTTAAGTTTCTTACCGCGTCTATTAATGACCCTGTTTTCACTGATGTTTTTAGGCCATTGGCTGGTGCAAACCATGATGGATTTTTTCTATAATATGGTGGATATGATCCCGCAGGTTATAGGTTAGGTCATTGGATATTCTGTTCGAGGAAATTAGCCAAACCATTGCCGCCTATATTTGGCCGCTGTTTCGTATTTCTTCAATGCTAATGGTAATGACGGTCTTTGGCGCCAATACGACTCCGTCGCGGATCCGCTTATTATTGGCGATGGCCATCACCATTGCCGTTGCGCCGGTACTGCCAAAAACAGCATATGTGGAGCTATTTTCATTAACTGCAGTATTTGTTTCAGCTCAGCAGATTTTAGTGGGCACAGCTATTGGTTTTGTGACCATTTTAGTGATGCAAACTTTTGTATTAACAGGGCAAATTATTGGTATGCAAACCAGTTTAGGCTTCGCTTCCATGGTGGACCCAGGCTCCGGTGAGCAAACCCCGGTAGTGGGTAACTTCTTTTTATTGCTGGCGACCTTGATTTTTTTAAGTGTAGATGGTCATTTATTGATGTTTAAAATGCTGGTGGCCAGCTTTGAAACCATTCCGGTTTCAACCGAAGGCTTTAGCATTGCCAATTATAAAAAACTTACCGAGTTTGGCAGTTATATGTTTGGCGCGGCGTTAACCATGTCAATATCAGCGATTGTGGCATTATTGCTTATTAACCTCTCGTTTGGAGTAATGACCCGGGCTTCACCGCAGTTGAATATTTTTGCCATCGGTTTTCCAGTGACTATGGTCAGTGGCTTATTTATTCTCTGGCTGACCCTAGGCCCTATCATGTCTCATTTTGATCAGGTGTGGCTGCAAGCCCAGCTGCTGATGTGTGATATTTTACAACTGACCTGTCACATTGACGGTTCCATAAGCCAGTAGGGACAAGATGGCAGAAGATACCGGTCAAGAACGCACCGAGGACCCCACCGCCAAGCGACTGGAACAGTCCCGTGAAAAAGGTCAGGTCGCCCGCTCTAAAGAGTTAGGAACCGCAGCAGTATTATTAGCATCTGCTGTGGGGTTTGCGTTTGTTGGCCAAGATCTGGCGCGCAGCTTACACAGCGTGATGACGCAAATGCTCACCATGGAGCGGGATCAGATCTATGACACCAACTCTATGTTCCTAGTTTGGGGGGTTATTGGCGCTGAGCTTGCTTGGCCATTATTCAGTTTCATTGCTTTTCTCGCCTTTATTGCCTTTCTTGGCAATATTGTCTTAGGCGGTATTACTTTTTCGGTTAAAGCTTTTATGCCTAAGGGCAGTAAAATGAACCCTGCTAAAGGCTTTAAAAGAATGTTTGGCACCCAGGCCTTAGTTGAACTAACTAAAGGTATTGCTAAATTTTTGGTGGTGGCAATATCGGCGTATTTTTTATTGTCGTTTTATTTTTACGATATTTTGACCTTATCTATGGGTCATTTACCGGGAAATATTTACCACGCGCTGGATCTATTGGTATGGATGTTTATTTTATTGTGTTCATCAATGCTATTGATTGTGGTGATTGATGTGCCATTTCAAATATGGAACCACAATAAACAGCTTAAAATGACCAAACAAGAAGTTAAAGACGAGTATAAAGACTCTGAAGGTAAGCCTGAAGTAAAAGGCCGTATTAGGCAATTGCAGCATGAGATGGCCAATAAACGCATGATGTCTGAAGTGCCCAATGCCGATGTGATTGTGGTTAACCCAGAGCATTACGCTGTGGCAGTAAAATATGATGCCAGTCGTTCATCTGCGCCATTTTTAGTGGCAAAAGGGGTTGATGATGTGGCCTTTAAAATTCGCGAAATAGCCCGAGAGCACGAAGTGCCAATTGTATCAGCGCCGCCGCTAGCCAGAGCCATATATCATACAACTAAAATTGACCAACAGGTACCGGAAGGACTATTTACCGCCATTGCACAAATCTTAGCTTACGTATTTCAGTTAAAACAATACCAAAAGGGTCGCGGTAAACGTCCAAAACCTATTCCGCTCAATCAACCTATTCCGGATGATTTAAAACATTAGCTGCGGTGTTTTTAGGCACTCAAACCGCAACAGCTGCTATTAACTAATAGCTTGGCTTAGTAATTGCATTTCGCTGATGTCAGCGTCAAAAATATTACGAAAGGGTTTACGGTTAATGGATGTAAAGACAGCGCTAGGTCAAGCAAAGCAAATACGATTTAGCACATTCAAAGGTATTGGTACCCCTTTATTGGTGCTGGCTGCATTAGGTATGGTGGTATTGCCGATGCCGCCATTTCTGCTTGATATTCTATTCTCCTTTAACATTTCCCTCGCTTTAATCGTGTTACTTGTCGCTATTTATAGTGATCGCCCACTAGATTTTGCCGCATTTCCGACTGTTTTACTGGTGGCCACCTTATTACGCTTAGCATTGAATGTGGCCTCAACACGAATAGTGTTACTTGAGGGGCATAACGGTGGTGACTCCGCGGGTAAAGTGATTGAAGCCTTTGGTTCGGTGGTGATTGGCGGTAACTATGCTGTGGGTTTAGTGGTGTTTTTAATCCTGATCATCATCAACTTTGCCGTAGTAACCAAAGGTGCGGGGCGTATTTCAGAAGTGAGCGCACGTTTTACCTTGGACGCCATGCCGGGTAAACAGATGGCCATTGATGCCGATTTAAATGCCGGTACATTAACTCAAGATCAGGCACGTATTCGCCGTGCTGAAGTGACGAAAGAAGCTGACTTTTATGGCGCGATGGACGGTGCGTCAAAATTTGTGAAAGGGGATGCTATTGCTGGGATTATGATTCTGGTGATTAATATCCTTGGCGGTTTTGTCATCGGCATGGTGCAGCACGGCTTGGATTTTTCAAGCGCGGTGGAGATTTATACCTTACTGACCATTGGTGATGGTTTGGTGGCGCAAATACCCGGATTGCTTTTATCTATCGCCGCCGCCTTGATGGTGACGCGCCAAAATGAGTCTGGCGATATGGGCGGGATGATGATCAGCCAAATGTTCCATAGTCCTAAGTCTATGGCCATTGCATCAGCCGTGCTTTTTGTTATGGGTGTTGTACCTGGTATGCCACATTTCGCGTTTTTAACGTTTGCATTTATTACCGCAGGCGCAGCTTACTTTATTTATAAACGCAATAACGACAATAAAACCCTTGCGCTAGAAAAAGCAGTTAAAGGCCCAAGCGATGTCAAAGAGGCTGAGCCCAAAGAGCTAAGCTGGGAAGATGTACATCATGTAGACACCATTGGCCTTGAAGTGGGCTATCGACTTATTCCGCTGGTAGATAAAGGTCAAGGCGGCGAGTTACTCAGTCGAATTAAAGGGGTACGTAAAAAATTATCGCAGGAATTGGGCTTTTTGGTACCGGCAGTGCATATTCGTGACAACTTAGATTTATCCCCCAACTGCTATCAAATATCCTTAATGGGCGTGGTAGTTGGCGAAGCAGAAGTAAGACATGATTGCGAGTTAGCGATTAATCCAGGTCAGGTTTACGGCAAGCTTGATGGCATAGAGACCAAAGATCCAGCTTTTGGTTTAGAAGCCGTTTGGATAGCTCCAGCGCAACGTGAACATGCGCAAACATTAGGTTATACCGTGGTTGATACCGCGACTGTTGTTGCTACTCATATAAGCCAGTTACTGACCAATAATGCGGCTAAATTATTGGGCTATGAAGAAGTGCAGCAGTTAATGGATATGCTATCGAAAAACTCGCCGAAGTTAGTGGATGGCTTTATACCAGACGTTATGCCGCTAGGTTCAGTGGTAAAAGTGATGCAAAACCTTCTTAATGAAGGAGTTTCTATCCGAGACTTGCGCACAATCGTGCAAACACTGTTAGAATACGGCAGCAAAAGTAATGATACTGAAGTGTTAACCGCTGCAGTACGTATTGCCTTGAAACGAATGATAGTGCAAGAGATCTCTGGGCCCGAATTGGAAATCCCTGTCATAACATTGGCGCCAGAGTTGGAACAGATGTTGCACAAGTCTATGCAGGCAACCGGCGGTGAAGGGCCCAATATTGAGCCAGGCCTTGCAGAACGTATGCAGAAGTCATTATTAGATGCTTCTCAGAAGCAAGAAATGGTCGGTCAACCAGCCATTTTATTGACATCAGGCATGCTTAGGTCAACTTTGTCGCGGTTTGTGAAATACACCATTCCTAATTTACGGGTTATTTCTTACCAAGAAATACCCGATGAAAAGCAAATACGCATAGTATCTGCAGTTGGGCAATAGCAATGACTTTCAGTTTGAAAGAGGTACGTAGTGAAAATTAAACGATTTTTTGCCAAGGATATGCGCTCAGCATTAGCTCAAGTCAAAGAGACTTTGGGCTCTGACGCGGTGATCATGTCGAATAAGAAAGTAACTGGTGGCATCGAAATTGTTGCAGCAGTTGACTACGATGAGCCTAAAGTTGATGTTGCAGTAAAATCGCCCGTTGCAGCCTTTATGAATGTGACTGAAGACCGTGTGTCAATTGGTGCTAATAAACCTGCTATTAAAGCACACACTAAAGTCAGCCCACCGCCAGTAGCTGATTCATTACAGGCGTTATTAGAAAAGCAGCATAGCCGCCTGCAGCAACAAATTTCCCAGCAACATGAAGAGCCGGAATTACCAGATTGGGCTAAACAGTTAGAAGCAAGCAAACCTGCAGCTAAAGAACCAAGACAGCATCAGCAACACATTGAGCCGTCTAGATCTCCAAATAAAGGTCATTCAGCTGAAATGGAAGCAATGCGCGAAGAGATGGCGTCACTGCGTGGTTTGCTAACTCATCAAGTTTCTTCATTAATGAAAGAACAGAAAAAACGCACCGATCCTGTGGGCGCGATGCTTGAAAGTAAATTAATTGCCGCAGAGTTCTCGCCTGCTGTCGCTGCCAAGTTATCCAGCCTAAGTCAGCAGTTTTCTCCCGCCGATTTAGTCAGAGCCTTACCCCAAAGTTTGGCCAACCTGCTCGATAACCAAGGTGACGATATTGTGCGCACTGGTGGCGTAGTCGCATTTGTCGGTCCAACTGGTGTCGGCAAAACCACTTCATTGGCTAAAATTGCTGCCAGATTTGCCGCTCATCATGGCCCAGAACAAGTTGCGTTAATTACCACAGATCATTATCGTATTGGAGCCTTTGAGCAATTGGCAACTTATGGCAAAATAATGGGCTGTCCAGTTAAACAAGCACATGATTTAACTGAATTAGAACAAATTCTTTATCAGTTTAAGAATCGTAAGTTAGTATTGATTGACACTGCGGGTATGGGGCAACGAGATTTACGCCTTTATCAGCAATTAGATGATTTGATGGCAAACACCAGAATACCCATTCGTAGTTATTTGGTGATGTCGGCAACCTCTCAACGAAGAGTGTTACTCGATGCCGTAGAACATTTTAAAAGAATCCCGTTATCTGGGTGTATACTGACAAAATTAGATGAGTCAGTATCTATTGCTGGCGCATTAAGTGTATTAATCCAAAATGGGTTGCCACTAAGTTATGTTACTGATGGGCAACGTGTTCCAGAAGATATGCAGGTTGCCGATACGCTTTCATTAGCAAGACAAGCGTTAGCAGCACTTAACGAAACAAAACCTCAAACGTCACCTGACACTGCGTGGTCAAATGACATGGCCTATGCATTCGAGTAAAGATATGACCCGAGATCAAGCAAGTGGTTTACGTATGATGAATCAACCAAATAACGATAAAGTAAAAGTAATTGCAGTCAGCGGTGGTAAAGGCGGCGTGGGTAAAACCAGTGTGTCGATTAATACCGCGGTAGCACTTGCTGAGAAAGGCAAACGGGTTTTAGTACTCGATGCCGATTTAGGACTCGCCAACGTTGATGTGATGTTAGGTATTCGAGCTGAGAAAAACTTATCTCACGTATTATCTGGCGAAGCAGAATTAGACGACATTATTGTTCGAGGCCCGAAAGGCATTGGTATTGTACCTGCCACATCAGGCACTCAAGCGATGGTGGAATTGACCCAAGCGCAACATGTTGGATTAATTCGTGCCTTTAGCGATATGAAAACCCAGTTTGATATTTTAATCGTTGATACCGCAGCGGGTATCTCTGATATGGTGCTGAGTTTTTCCCGTGCCTCACAAGATGTATTGATTGTAGTTTGTGATGAACCGACATCAATAACCGATGCCTATGCCCTGATCAAAATATTAAGTCGTGAGCACGGTGTGTTCCGCTTCAAAATTGTGGCAAATATGGTGCGCAGTTTGCGAGAAGGCATGGAGTTATTCGCCAAGTTAAGTAAAGTAACCGATAGATTTTTAGATGTGGCTTTAGAGCTTGTTGCGACAGTGCCATTTGATGAAAATTTACGTAAATCAGTACGTAAGCAGAAGTTGGTTGTGGAAGCATTTCCAAAATCACCAGCAGCCATTGCTTACCACGGTTTAGCCAATAAAATCATGAGCTGGCCTGTGCCACAGCAGCCTGGTGGTCATCTAGAGTTCTTTGTTGAACGTCTTGTTCAGCGCAAAGAAGTAAAAGAGGATACACCGAGTGAATAAAGCCGCCGCGTATACTCAGTTTGATAATAAAACCTCAATTGTTGAACAGTATGCACCGCTGGTAAAAAGAATTGCACATCATATGTTGGCAAGGCTGCCAGCATCGGTACAACTTGATGACTTATTGCAAGCTGGGATGATGGGGCTGCTGGAAGCATCATCAAAGTTTGATGGCTCTAAAGGCGCCAAATTTGAAACCTTTGCTGGGATCCGAATTCGTGGTTCGATGATCGACGAAATTCGCCGTGGTGATTGGGTGCCGCGCTCGGTACATCGTAACCAACGCCGTGTTGCACAAGTTATCGATGAACTGGGTCAAGAATTAGGTCGTGATGCCAGAGATACTGAAATCGCAGAAAAATTGGAAATATCTCTTGAAGAGTATCACCATATTTTAAACGATGTTTCAGTAGGAAAAGTTATTGGGATTGAAGACTTAGGTGTTTCAGAAGATGTGATTGTGTCTGATGAATTAACTGAGGATGAAAGTTTTGATTCTTTAGCCGAAGTGCAGTTTAAATCGGCATTAGCACAAGCAATTACCACATTACCCGAAAGAGATGCGCTAGTTTTGTCGCTATATTATGACGAAGCGTTAAATTTAAAAGAAATCGGTGCCGTTCTTGAGGTCAGCGAGTCGCGTGTTAGCCAGATCTTAAGTCAGGCAATGCTGCGTCTCAAAGGCAAACTCAAGCATTGGACACAGGTATAATTACTAATAAGAGCAACGAATTAAGCTCACCGGAGGAAACCTTGGACAAGAATATGAAGATACTGATTGTTGATGATTTTTCAACAATGAGACGTATCATAAAGAACTTGTTGCGAGACTTGGGATTTAATAATACTCAAGAAGCAGATGATGGCAATACCGCACTACCGATGTTACAAAAAAGCGATTTTGACTTTGTCGTAACCGATTGGAATATGCCGGGTATGCAAGGGATTGATTTGTTAAAAGCCATTAGAGCTGACGATTCATTAAAACACTTGCCAGTATTAATGGTAACAGCAGAAGCAAAACGTGAACAAATTATTGCCGCAGCGCAAGCTGGCGTTAATGGCTATGTGGTTAAACCTTTTACCGCAGCAACGTTAAAAGAAAAACTCGATAAAATCTTTGAACGTTTAGCCTAAGCAAAGGATAAGTTATGCAGGCAGCAATATCAGGGCTCATAGATCTTGAGCAAGCCCAGCAACTTGTTAAATTGCTTGAAGATGGACAACAAGAGCAAGCTGATGCGGTCATTCGTGACCTGTCAGTGCCAATACAACGTGAACTGTTTGATGAAGTTGGCAAGCTGACCCGTCAGTTACACAGTTCACTAAATGACTTTCAATTGGATACCCGTCTGGTTGAACTTGCTAACCATGAAATACCCGATGCAAAAGAAAGACTCAACTTTGTCATTGATATGACAGAGCAAGCTGCAAATAAAACCATGGATGCAGTTGAAGAATGTTTACCTTTGGCCGATACAATAATAAATAACATTCAATCGGTCACGCCAATGTGGGACAAATTGATGCGTAGGGACATTTCCTTAGTGGAATTTAAGTCCTTGTGTCATGACGTTCAACATATCATGTCCCATAGCGAACATGATTCAAATCGACTAAGAGAACTGCTCAATCAAATATTGATGGCGCAAGATTTTCAAGATTTGACTGGCCAAATGATCCGCCGAGTTATTGACTTAGTCATCGAAGTTGAAAGCAGTTTAGTGTCTATGCTGACAATCTTTGGCGAAAATGCAGCCGACTCGGATCGAGTCATTGATGATAATAAAATTGAAGCAGAAGGCCCTATCTTAAATGCTGACACCCGCGAAGACGTGGTGACTGGCCAAGATGAAGTGGATGATCTGCTATCAAGTCTGGGTTTCTAATTAGGAGTCAAATTTAATGTCTTTTGATGTTGATGAAGAGATACTCCAGGACTTTTTGATTGAAGCTGGTGAAATTTTAGAGCTTCTACAAGAGCAACTCGTCGCTCTTGAAAATAATCCTGATGATGCTGATTTACTGAATGCGATTTTTAGAGGTTTTCATACTGTAAAAGGTGGCGCAGGCTTTTTGAGCTTAGGCCCTATGGTCGATGTGTGCCACGAAGCTGAAAATACCTTTGACTTACTGCGAACGGGTAAGCGTCAAGTAAATGCCGAATTGATGGACATCATTTTGCAAGCTGTTGATGCGATTAATTCGATGTTTGCACAGACCCAGCAAGGTCAGCCACAAGATGATGCCGACGCCGACTTATTAGCTCGTTTAAAGCTGTTAAGTTCTGGAGCGCCATTAGCCTCAGAGCTTGCCAGCACGCCCGAAGACGCGTTAATTGCTGAAGAGGCTTTAATTGAAG